>JBLNDH010000129.1:0-4023 GCA_050261455.1 Bacillota bacterium | reverse complement strand
CGTAAGCCTGGAGGGCGATTGTCGGATCGGCTGAACGACCAGCCCGATGACAACCACCGGGGCGGGAATATTACCGGAGCCAAACAGATTCAGCAGCCTTGAAAACGGGCTTGGCCCGCATATAGCAATAGTGTAACAATATCACTCAGGCAAGCGTCATTAAACCCGGGCGATTCAAATATCCCGTTCCAATTGTAATAGCCTGAATGGTAACCCACCTGTAGAAAGCTGCCGCTTTTGCTTGCAGTGCGGCTATTGATGACTGCAGAGGACAACCGAGGCAATCATGGTTTGGATCTGGCTGGGCTTTATTCTGCTGGTGTTATCACTCCTGGCGCTGGACCTGGGCGTCTTTCATCGCAAGGCGCACGTGGTCCACGTAAAAGAGGCCCTGGGCTGGTCGGCGCTGTGGATTGCCTTGGGATTGGCGTTTTCGGTGTTTGTCTACTTCGGCTACCAGAACCACTGGCTAGGGCTGGGCTCGCATGTCGATGCCGTGGACGGCGTTATCAACACTGGAAGCACGGCCGCGGTCAAGTACCTCACCGGCTATGTCGTCGAGAAGTCGCTGAGCGTGGACAACATCTTCGTCATCGCGATGCTCTTCGCCTTCTTCGCGGTGCCTTCGATCTATCAACATCGGGTATTGTTCTGGGGGATTCTGGGCGCCCTGATCATGCGTGGGGCGATGATCGGGATCGGGGCTGAGCTGATCTCCCGGTATCAATGGATCCTGTATGTTTTCGGGGTGTTTCTGATCATCACCGGCATCAAAATGCTGGTGATCAAGACCGACCACCGCGATCCGGGCCAGAATATCGTGGTGCGGCTGGTGCGGAAGCTGTTCCCGGTGACGGAGCACTTTCACGGACAGCATTTCCTGGTGCGGGCCGGGTCGAAAGCGTCGCATGAGCCGGCGGTGCCTTCGGAGCACAATGTGCCAGCCGATCACGCAGTGGAGCAGGCACGCCTGGGGAAGTGGATGCTGACGCCATTGGCCCTGGCGTTGGTGATGATCGAGACGACGGACCTGATTTTCGCGGTGGACTCGATCCCGGCGATTTTCGCGATCACGGCCGACCCGTTCCTGGTGTTTACCAGCAACGTGTTCGCGATTCTCGGACTGCGATCGCTGTACTTTGCGCTGGCGGGGATGATGGACAAATTCAGGTACCTCAAAGTCTCGCTGGCGGTGGTGCTGTCCGTCGTGGGCATTAAGATGCTGACGGCCAAGTGGCTGAAGGAAGCCATCGGGCCGAACTTCAACTTCTACCTGTTGGGGTTGATTATGCTCATCCTCGGCGCGGGCGTGATTGCCTCGCTGGTGGCCAACCGGCGTGAGACGCGGCTGTCGGCGCTGCCACGCGGGCAGGAGGAGCAAGAGCCCGGCCCTGCGGGCCGCCGCTAAACGGCAGCGTTGGTGGAGACGCACTCCCAAGGAATAGGGTAATCAGTGTTCGTCGATCGAGATTTCGAGGCCAATCAGGTCATAGCGGGTGATCAGCTTGGCGACCTTGTCGCCGCTGGTCGGTTGGACCTGCCGTTCGATCACGCCCATCGCGAAAATCGTCTGGTTGTCAGAGAAGGCCAAGCCGTCCTGGTATAGAACCCGGTCATACGGCCTGCCTTCCACGCCATCAACAACGATGAACTGCTTGTTGTCGCGGCGGGCGACCCAGGCGACACGGCGACCATCGGCGCTGAACGTCAGGCTGCCGCCCTCCACGCGATCGTACTGCCCCTGTTCGACTCCATCGATGACGACCAGGCTCCGGCTGCCGCGCTGGGCGACGCAGGCGAGGCGTTTGCCATCGGGGCTGAAACGCACGTCGCCAATGAAATCGAAGGTTTTTCCTTCCACGCCATCGAGGACGACCGCAGCGGTATCCCCTTCCTTGGCCACGACATAGGCCAAATGCTTTCCATCCGGGCTGAAGAACGGGCCATCAACTGGGCGGCCGCCCACCGTCGGCATTTCCCGGCCATCGACCACCAGCACGCGTCGGGTTTCGGGCCCGGCCAGGTACCCCACCCGGCTGCCATCATCGCTGAAACAGGCGGGGCTGATCTCGGACTCGGAATAGATCGTCCCGGGAACGCCATCGACGACCATATACCATTTGTCGGTGCTGCGTTGGGCCCGGAAAGCAACCCGTTTGCCATCCCGGCTCATCCTGACATCCTGGATGCGCTCGAACTGGCGACCTTCCACGCCATCCACGACCAGGCATTCCTTGCCGGCAATTTCCGCGATGAAGGCACTGTGGTTGGCGCCGACCAGCATTCCAAATCGCACGTTGTCGTAGATTTTGCCCTCTTTGCCATCGATGACGGGAACGAATCGGCCTTGGCGTTTGGCGGCATAGGCAATTCGGCCATTCTGCAAGCTGCAGACCCAGTCATCGATCCCCTCGTAGGCGGGGCCATCGATGTGATCGACAACGGTGATGACCTTGTCATCCCGCCGGATCTGGTAGACCACGTGCTTGCTGTCCGGCGTGAAGCCAATATGGCCACGGACGATCCATTCGTAAGGCTTGCTCTCCTTGCCATCCACCACGGCGATAACCTTCACGCCGCGTGACGCGATATAGGCGACGCGTTTGCCATCGGGGCTGACGCTGATCTGCTCCGGCAGCGTGCGTTCAGGCAGCCGGCCCAGGCGGGTCTCCCGATGCTCCAGTTCGAACTTGGGCTTCTGGCCCAGGGCCGTCGCTGCTCCCAGCATCACCACCACTACATACGCCAATCCCAGCATCCGCATGGTTTTCGTCTCCTGGATCCACTTTGGCCAACCAGCTCATCATGCCGTGGAATCGATCGTCATTCCAGTTCGGCGCGAGCCCGGCCCTGCGGGCCGCCGCTAAACACGGCTCGACAGAAGTAAAACGGGATCTTGGTGAAATTCGTCACAATCTGGCATATCATCCAAGTGCTATGCCCAAGATTACGGTTGACGGCAAAACCATTGAATGCAAAGAGCGTCAGATGGTGCTGCAGGCCTGTCTCGACGCGGGCATCCAGATTCCGTACTACTGCTATCATCCGGGGTTATCGATTGTCGCATCCTGTCGCATTTGCCTGGTTGAGGTCGAAGGGCTGCCCAAGCTTGTGCCCGCCTGCCAGACGCCGGTGCGCGACGGCATGGTGGTGTACACCAAGTCGCCCAAGGCCGTGGCCAATGAAAAAGCGGTGATGGAATTCCTGCTGGTGAATCACCCGCTGGATTGTCCCGTCTGCGACCAGGCCGGCGAATGCTTGCTTCAGGATTACTCCTACCAGTACGGCCGATCGGAATCGCGATTCGAGGAAGACAAGTATAAGAAGCCCAAGAAAGACATCGGCCTGCACGTGCTGCTGTACAACGACCGCTGCATCATGTGCAGCCGCTGCGTGCGATTTACCCGCGAAATCTCGGGAACCAACGAGTTGTACGTCGATGGGCGGGGCCACAAGGAAGAGATTGACATCTTTCCGGGCAGGCCGCTGGACAACAAGCTTTCCGGGAATGTCGTGGATATCTGCCCGGTGGGGGCGCTGCTCGACAAGGAATTCCTTTTCAAGCAGCGGGTTTGGCTGCTCAAGCAGGCACCATCGATCAGCCCCGTCGATTCCGGCGGCGAAAACATCTACCTGGAATACAACGAAGGGGTCATCTATCGCATCAAGCCGCGGTACAACACCGATGTGAACCAGTGGTGGATCAGCGACGATACGCGATATTCGTACAAGCCGGTGTTGGATCCCAATCGCCTGGTTCACCCGATTCGCAGCCAGTATGGGGCGCAGGTGGACACCACGTACGAGCGGGCGGTGGGATCGGCCGTCCAGGGTCTGCAGCAGGTGTTGGCCGAGGGGCAGGCCGGGTCGCTGTACGCCGTGCTCTCGCCGATGATGGCGTGCGAAGAGGCGTGGCTGCTGGGCCAATACATTCGCTCGCTGGATCCCAAGGCGGTATTGATCCTGGGTCCCGTGCCCAGCACGGGGCAGGATGAGATCTTCCGCAATTCGATTACCGGCAAG
>JBLNDH010000128.1:0-4284 GCA_050261455.1 Bacillota bacterium | reverse complement strand
GGGGGGGGGGGGGGGGGGGGGGGGGGGCCCGCGGGCGGGGCATTTCGGCGGCGAGGGCGTAGAAGGGTCGGCCTTCGCGTTTGTATTTGCGTTCGAAATTGGTGCCGACGAATTCGCCTTCGCTGGCGGAGCCGGGGCGGTTGTAGTCGATGATGCGCAGGTGGGAGCCGCGGACGGTTTGTTCAATCTGTTCGAAGTACTCCTGGTGATCAGTGACGACCTGGAGGCGGCCGGTGGGGGTGAGGATACGCTCCACGAGGGGCATGAACTTGGGTTGGATGAGGCGGCGTTTGTGGTGACGCTTTTTGGGCCAGGGGTCGGGGAAGTAGATGTGCAAGACGGAGATGCTGGCGTCGGGGACGAATTCGGTGAGGAAATAGACGGCTTCGGCACGGACGGCGCGGGCGTTGAGGCAGTTGTGGCGGCGGAGGCGGTCGCTGGCGTAGCGCCAGTACCAGCGGGCCCATTCGATGCCGAAGTAGTTGGTTTCGGGGTGGGCGGCGGCTTGCTCGACCATGAAGGTGCCTTTGCCGATGCCGATTTCGAGCTCGACGGGGTGGTTGTTGCCGAAGGTCTCGGCCCAGTTGAGGGGCTTGGGGAGCTTGTCGACGTCGAGGCCGACGGGTTCGATGATGAGGTCACGGTGCGCTTGCATAGGCGGGGGATTGTACAGGGTGGGGCGAAGAGTGATAGGGGTGGGACAGAAGGCACGGAGGCACGAAGGGGGCAGAGGGCACGGAGATCCGGGGCTTCGCTACGCTCAGCACCCGGCGTGGGGGGAGCGGAGGAGCGGGCGAGGGGGAATGGGACAAAAGGGACGGAGCAGGAAATCAGGGAAGAGGGGAGGTGGGGTTAGTGGGGTTTGGGGGTGTAGTAGCGGGTTAACCAGCGACTGAGGCCGTCGAGACCGGGGAAGAGGACCCGTTCGGTGATGTTGGCCTGGTCGAGCTTGTCGCGGATTTCCCATTTCAGGGCGGCGGGGATGATGAGGCGGCTGTAGAGTTCGGGATGGCGTTCAAGCCAATCATCGAGTTGAGCGGTCGGGCTGGAAACCAGGCTGAACAAGGCGAATTGGTTGACGATGCGATCGTCGAGGCTGGGGGGTTCGAAGAAGAGGGCGAAAGGCTCTGGGGCGAGGCGATCGAATTCCGGGAGGGTGTGTGCGGCCCGGCTGAGCATTTCCGCGGTGAAAACATCGGCCTCCTCGCTGTTGAGAATGTGGCGGAGTCGTTCGGGGAGGAGTTGGTGGGTTTGGGTGTAATCGACACGCCAGATGACGGCGTCAGTGTGATATTGCTGAAGATCGGCGGTGGCGAAATGCATGGCCACCAGGGGGGAGAAGGTCCAGTCGAGCAGGCGGGTGGGCAGGCCATGGTGTTGGGCCAGGGCGAGCCAATTCCAGACGGAATCGCCGGGGACGGCATCGCGGTGAGCGTACTTGCGGAAGTTACGCAACAGGTGAGCTTCGGCGTGGCTGGCAAGGCGGGCAAGGGTGGTACGCAGATCGGCAGAGGCTTGGGAGACGCCTCGATAGGCGAAGTTGGCGCGGAATCGGGCGAGGGGTTCCTGCCAAGTGCCGGCGTAGAGCTGTTCGTTCAGGTCGCTCCAGGTTGATATACGAATGTCGTTCATGGCTGAGGATTTCCGTGCGTTCGGAGAAGGTTGCCTGGCTTAACAGGGACTGTGAATGAGGAGGGCAGAGGGCGTGCCAGGGGGAGCGTAAGTGCGGAGTGCGGAGTGCCGAGGGGAGGCGGCACGCTATTGCGTGCCCTACTGCGAGTGGTTGGGGAATTGGGGGGCCGCGAAACCGCAAGCGTATAGGGGGACGGGATGGCGGAGGGAGGGACGGCGTTTTGATGGACGATTCTCAACTGCCAATTGGGGAGAGGATGAGGCAAAGTTGGCGGGAATAAGTTGCCTTTAGCGGGCGGACAGGGGCATAATTAAGAGTAGGGTGGTACTTGTGAGGGCATTCCTATGCGCCAAAAGGCTGATCTACGTGTTATGCGGGCTGCTCGGGTGGTTATCGCCGGGGGAATGCTGGCGGCGGGAAGCTTGGCGTGGGCGACCGACATTGAGGGGGTACAGCCGGCGGCGATGGATCAGCCGCGGATTAATGCGTACATCAGCCTAACGCCGGGCGGTGGTCCGGCGACTTATGACGGGATGTTCAACATCCAAGCGTACTTTGATACCGGGGCCAGTGGCGTGCTCTTGAGTGCCAACACGGCGGCGTACCTGGGGGTCGATCCGGCGACGTTCCACAATCCGGCGACTGGGGTGGACGAAGAGGTGGTTTATCGGGATGTGGGCGTGGCCGGGTCGGACAATTTCAATGTTTCGCGGCCGCTGTATATCGGATTGGCACCGTATCACCCGGACGCGGATGTGGACAACCTCAACACGTATACGACGGTCTACAATCACACCTTCGGGCCGATTCGGACGCAGATTGGGCCGATTGGCGCAGCGAATCCAGATCCATCGCTGGAGGACCTTGATGTTTTCGGCATTCCCCTGATGCAGGGGAAGGTTGTGGTGATGGATCCGAAGCCGGTCGATACGTTCATGGATACGATGCGGACGTACGTTTACAACCCGGGGACGGCGTACAATCCGGGGACGGCCAGCACGAATCCGGGGATTCCGACGACCAATCGGCATGTTAAGCTGAGCTACGGGAATTTTACGCGGTTCACGGAGACTACGCCGGCGGGGGCGCCGGGGCCGACGATGGCGGATAACCCGTTCATCGGGCCGAACCCGGTGGCGGCGTTGGATCCGAATGCGCCGGTGGATACGACGCCGAAGGTGCAGATTGCGTACGAAGGCAAACAAACGGCGGGGAGCTTCCTGTTCGACACCGGGGCGGCGGCAACGATCATTTCGACGGAGCTGGCCAAGTCGCTGGGGATTACGTATGTGGAGAGCACGGTGGGCACGGATGATCCCCAGCTGCAGGGCGTGCCGCTGAGCGAGCAGTTTCAGTTGACGATCGGGGGCATTGGCGGGGCGAGCAAGAAGGCGGGGTTCTTCCTGGATTCGCTGCTGTTGCCGACGATGGAGGGGGATGCGGCGAATCCGGATGACCCGAACCATATTCGGTTTTTGCATGCGCCGGTGCTCGTTTCGGATGTGACGGTGAAGGATCCCAACACGCAGCAGATGCTGACGCTGGACGGGATTTTCGGGATGAACAACCTGGTGGCCAGCGCCTTTGTGAGCGAGGGGGGCGAGTATCCGACGGTCGGGGATATGTCGTTTGGGCATTTCAACTGGATGGTGTTCGATCAGCCCAATGGGATTCTGGGGTTGGATCTGAAGACGGATGTGCCCGATCAGGGAACGCTGACGTGGTTTGGCGGATTTTTGTCTCCAAACGAGTGGGATATTGGCTCGGCGAACTGGATCGGGGGCATGAGCCTTGTGGGCTATCAAGATGGCGATTATGTGAAGTTCACGGATATGACGGTGGACCCGGACATTCGCATTACCGAGCCGGTGACGCCGGGATCGGTGGTGTTTGATAACAACGAGGTGGACTACAGCCTTCGGGGCCAGCCGATCCAGGGGCGGACGGGGTTGACGAAAATGGGTGCGGCCAGGTTGACGCTGCTGAACAGCAATACGTACACGGGGACGACGGATATCCAGGCGGGGGAGATCGTTTTCGCGGCGTCGCAGAACATTGGGCCGGTGGTTGTGCGGGCCGGGGCGCGGGCGACGATGGATGCGAGTCAGCACTTTGATGAGCTGAACGTCGCCGGGGGGGCTGCGAGTCTGACGCGAGGTGGCAACAAGGTTCTCGTGGTTAAGAAGCTTTCCATTACCGATGGGGGTACGTTTGACCTGGCGGACAACGCGGCGGTAGTGCATGCGCCGATGAGTTCGCGTGTAGCAATGTTGGCGGAGATTGAGGCGATGGCCCGGAGCGGATTGCAGAACGCGTGGCAGGGGCCGGGGCTTAATAGCTCAGTGGCGGCGGAGAACGGGCTGACGGGGATTGCGGTGATTCCCAATGGCCTGGGAGCCGGGCAAGTGCTGTTCACGAATTTCCATGGGGAGGCGGTGGATGAGAACTCGATCCTGATCCAGTACACGTGGAGTGGTGACGTGGATCTGAATGGGGTGGTGGATGGAGATGATTACTTTCTGGTGGATAGTGGTTTCATCGGCCAGTTGAAGGGATATCGCAATGGGGATCTGAATTACAATGGGGTGGTGGATGGGGACGATTACTTCTTGATGGACTCGGCGTTCCTGGGGCAGACGGGGCCGCTGTGG
>JBLNDH010000127.1:0-2982 GCA_050261455.1 Bacillota bacterium | reverse complement strand
CCAGGGCGAAGGACGGCGGGCGGGCCTTGACGGCATAGCTGCCGCACCGGGCCAGCGCCTCCGGCAGTTCCTGGGTCTCCCTCGTCCCGGTGACCATCACCTGGCGGAACGCCGGATAGATCATGGACAAGTACCCGGCGACACGGCTTCGGCTGATGCCGGGGTGATGCAGGACCACATGGGCGTGAATGCCGATGGAGGGGGCGCTTTTCTCCGGGTGATAGTCGAGTGCCAGCAAGGTCTTGCGGGTGTACAGCCCGAGTTCCTGCTTGGGGTGGCCGGTCAGCAGGTCCAGTTCTATCCGGCCACGCCATCGGCAGCCGGGCCAGGTACGGCACAGGCGCCGCCAGTAGCGGCGGAAGGATTTGATGACGCTGCGGGCTTCGTCCACCTCGTCAAGGGGAACGACGGCCAGGATGATGGTGATGACGCTGATCGTCTTCCGGCGGGCCGAGGCCGGGAAATGGCCGACCATCGCCTCGGCCTCCGCCAATCCCATCCTGGTCTTGCACCACCAGCAGGTCGTGGCCTCCCTGCACGGTCGGCGGGGAGTGCAATTGGCCACCTTCAAGGCCAGAGCCTGCCATTTCGGTGCCGCACCATTGGCCATGCAGGCGTGCAGGATGCCGCGCTCCACCCGCTGATAGGCCCGCCGGTACCGGAGGGGGAAATCGGCAACGGCGGCATAATCCAGCCGGTGATCCTTGGGCAGGGGGCCGCCAAGCCGGGGACGCAGGTACTGACGCAAGTCATCGCTGTTCATCGGCCCGCTCCTTTCGGTTGGAGTACAGGCGGGCCTTCAGGATGCGGCCACCGCCGTTGCTGTCGGGGATGACGGTCAACTTGACCCGAAGCTGCTTCTTGGCAGCCTTCCGCCAGACCTTCCGGGCACTATCCGTCCAGAAGAGCGACAGGGGATCGATCGGCTTGAACCCGCCCATATCCTTCGGGGGAGTTTTCTCGGCTGATTGACGGCCATTGCTCTCGTGGAAATGCTGGGCCAGGGCGGTCATGCCGCCCTTCTCCTTCAGCTTCGCAAGCAGCTTGTCGGGCGGGATGGAAAGCAGGGCCGCACCACGAAGAGCCTTTGCCTGTTGGCTCGCGGTTGCAGGCTTGAGGGTGCGTGGACTGAACACCTTGACGAAGAACAACGCCGTCGATGTCGCCTCCGTCCGCCGGATGCCCAAATGCTTCGCCCGTCGATTGGCCTCCTTGCAAATTGCCGGGTCGATCTGAGCCAGGCAGAGCAGGCGGAAAATGTTGACCAGATTGTCGTAGACACCGGCCCGGAATACCTTTCGGGTCTCCCGGACGATTCGGCGGGTGTCGCGACAGGCGCTCAGAACGGCGTCGCTGTCCCGTTCCTCTTCGGTCATTCGCTCGGCCAAACGCTTCAGGCGCCGCCTTTCACGGTTGCTCTCAGGGGGCAAGCCGCCCCCGTCACGGTCATGATGGGTCATGACAGTCTCCAGATGCTGATGGTGGGGATGGGCGGGGGCGCGGAGCCCCCGCCGTCACGGCATGCGGATCAGGCCCGGGGTAGCGCGGTCAGATACGCTTCCAGGTCGCTGTGCAGCACGATGGTCCGGCCCCGAGCCTTCCGGGCAACAAGTCGGCCAAGGCGGATTTCTTCATAGATTGTGGACCGGCCGAGCCCGGTCTTCTGCACGACCTGCTTCAGGCCGTAACCAAGGGGTTCGTTGTCGTTGGTCATGGTTGTCCTTCCTTCGAGAGGAGGGCGTCCGCGCGCATGCGCCTCAGCCCAAGGACCCCCAATTCTATTCACGTTCGTCCGCCAAGCCAGAAGAGCCCATCCCCCGTATTTCGTCGTGGGTTTGCAAGGAATGCAGGGGATCAACGTTTGCTTCCACGCAGAACCTCATTGTCCGAGTGGTCGGAATCGTCGCTGGATCGAGGGCTATTCCTCAATCGGGCCACGCCTTTCCTATGGTACTTGTCCAGGAGGGCGCCGAGGTCCAACTCCGCGCCAGCCCTTCCTTCATATTCCCGTCTGAAATCGGCCTCTACCCCGCCCAGCACGATTGCTCGGATGACGAAAGCACTGGCGTATTTCTCGGCGTCGGCGCCACGCTTGCCAGACCAGCGATAGGGCTTAGCGGTGGTCTCTTCCCATATCCTCAGCAGTTCAGCCATAAGCCAGGACTTGTCCTCCTTCGGCCCCCGCTTGCCCTTGCCATCCCGAATTCTGTTGTCCGCATACTGGATAGCCGCTTTGAGGCGAAGGCAAATCCGCCTGAACTCCTCCTCTCCCCGTTTCTCCGCATCCTTGGCGCAACGATCACCGGAAAGGTGCCGAAAGATACGCCTGCGATTGTCGGCTTCCGCGTGGGCAATTAGGTCCGGAAGCTCCAGGAGATACCCCTTGATCTCGGCAAGGTCGGACTTGATCGTCTCAGGACGCTTGCTGACTTTGTTGGCGAGCCCGGAACGATAGATGGCGAACGCCCGTTCAAGTCCGTCGCAAGCGGTATCGGCGGCCTGTTTGCTGACATGAGCGGGCAGGCAGGCTCGCAGACCAAGGCGCTCCTCGGGAGACAGCACTTTCACCGGGGCGGCATCAAGGGGGCGCTGGTGCTTGAGCACCTTGGTGCGATTGGCCATGAAGGACACCTTGGCAAGTCGAGACTCCCGACATGGTGCCACGGCCCAACCGGTACGCGCAAATCGGCCATCACCGTCCGCGCCGATCCGCGAACGATTTTTCCGTAAAATTTCCGTAGAGGCCGGTTTTGAAGGGTGCGCCTGGCGCTAAGCCCTTGAATTCATTGGAGCGGGTGAAGGGAATCGAACCCTCGTCGTAAGCTTGGGAAGCTTCTGCTCTACCATTGAGCTACACCCGCATTCGCCAAGGCCACCAGTTATAGGGGGCCTTGGCGTGATGTGCAAGAGGGCGTGCGGGTTACTTGCCGCCGGGGACGCCCGAAGTGGTCGAGTGTTCGAAATGCAGGGCCTCGCCCGGAT
>JBLNDH010000126.1:0-3149 GCA_050261455.1 Bacillota bacterium | reverse complement strand
ACCGAAACCTACCCCGCCCTGGTGCCTCTGGTCCTGGATTCGGCATTCTTCCACGCCGCGGTCACAGGAATCGCTCATGAGGCCGAATTAAGCACCTTCGCCGACGGCAAGCTGATCGACCGCCGCCGTGGCAACCTGCTATGGACTCATTTCGGCATCTCCGGCCCCGTCGTGATGGATGCCAGCCGGCATTGGACGGTGAATAAGGGAATGGGCCGCCGTGTGGAAATGCGCTGCAACCTGCTGCCGGGAGAAACGTTCGAATGGCTGGAGAGCCGGCTGATGGATTGGAGTTCCTCGCGGGCGAATCAGACCCTCGGGCGCACGCTGGAGGGGTGGTTTCCGGAACGGCTGGCGCAGGCCCTGCTGCGACACACTCAGATCGATCCCGAGCTGCGGCTGACGCAGTTGCCGCGTGAGCAGCGACGTCGCTTGATCCATTCGCTGGTTGCGTTGCCGCTGCCGGTCCTGCAGGATCGCGGCTGGAATTACGCCGAGGTCACCGCCGGCGGCGTGCCGTTGAATGAGATCGATTATCGAACCATGCAATCGCGCAAAGCCCCCAACCTGTACCTGATCGGCGAAATCCTCGACTGCGACGGCCGAATCGGCGGCTTCAACTTCCAGTGGGCCTGGGCGACGGGCTACCTGGCCGGCCGCGCAGCGGGGCTATCGGTAGGATAGAGGCGATAGCGGTCTATCCGCCGCGGATCACCGAGCAACCTCCGTCCGCACATCGAGCCGGGCCGTCCCCGGCCCGAACTCCCCCCGACACTCCACGCCGGACAAACCCCCAGTGGTCCATTACCCTCCCTGCAATGGACAAGTCTCTCCTCACCCGTTTAGCGCCGCCCTGGAGGGGCGGGTTTTCCGCGCAACGCCCCTCCCTCTATAACCCGTTTAAACCCGCCGTGATGCTCCACTAGCCCGCGCCCCTACCGCGTCGTCGCTGGCAGGTCTCGGGTGATCATTTCCAGGCGGTGCCGAGCCCGCTTGAACGCATCGGGCAGGTCCGCGGCATCACTGGCGATGACCGTTTTCTGGCCATAGGTAATCTCGATCACAAAAGCATCGGATGTGTTCCTGGGTGCGGGATAGTTTTCCTTCAGCTTGTCCCACCCCTCAAAGGCGCGCGACAGCTGCATCAGCTGGAACTCGCTCAGTTGCGAAGTGGTGTTGCCCAGCAGTCGGCCGCTCACCTGGATCTTCCCGTCCGGCCCCACTTCGATGCGATCCTCCGACCCGGCCACGCCGCCCGTGCGCTTATAGCCAATGGGCTGGAAGGCCTTCATCGCCTCGGCACGCCCCTGCTCGACCGTCGCACGTTCCTTGGGCGCACAAGCAACCCCGCTCACCACAACCCCGCCGAGCACCATCAAACAGACAAAGGCACGCATCATCACATCTCCGAGCCAAAATCCCACTGTGGACCCTAACACCTGGAATGACGAACACGACTCAACGGCAAGTCGAGTTAAGCCATCCTCCGCCCCGATCCTGTCCCGTCAATCCAACGGCCATGCTCTACTACTCTGTCATCCATCTTTTATCGCTTACAGCAGATATCACGCCAATGTAGCGATCAGCCGGGAAGGCGAACCTCCTGCCAAACCCCGTTTAGCGGCGACCCGTAGGGCCGGGCTCCTTCCGCTAGCTCGCTATACTGCTCTACAAACCGCTCTAGTCTCTGCTCTCCGCGGGTTGCCCCATGCTGCCAGCCCCTACGAAGGACAACGGATAGAGGACCACGGCCACACCCCTAGAATAGCTCGCCGCCGCTTCAATGGGTAGGGATCGCCCGCACGTTGCGATTCTGTTCAACAGGGAAAGCCCACGGCAACGCCGTGGGCTCTCACACCACACTCTTCTATCAAGCGTATTCCCCCGGCTTCGTTCACCCATTCACATGGGCCGGCAGTGCCCGGGAGCGTTGTTGTTGGGTCGGCGAACTTTGCATCGGATACTCCGCCAGGATCGCTTTGGCGCGATCGATTTTGGCCATTAAAATCGCAAGACGCCGATCGGTTTTCTGGACCAGGCTCGAGGACGCTCCGACGCTGGCAACGTTCATGGGCACTCCTATTCAGCCGAACAACTTGCCAATCCGTAGATTCATCGGATGCCGACGTGCTTTGAGTCGAACAATCCCACTCATTTCGGAGCAGCCCGATAAGAACGGATCTCAAAGCCTCCGAGCCCCTTGTACCCCTGTACAACCCGCTCGCGGTGCCTATATTCATTTGATTCTGCATTTGGACGAAAGGACGTTATGGAATCCGTCATCACCGGCAAGGCATACGTGCTCGGCGATAACATCGACACCGATCAGATCATCCCGGCGCAATATCTTTCGTATAACCCGGCCGACCCGGCCGAACGTAAGTACTTCGGCATGTACGCCCTTTCCGGCGTTCCCGAAGCGCAAGCGGGCCTGCCCAACGGCCGGATTCGCTTCGTTCCGGAAAACCAGTTCACCAGCGAATACACCATCGTCGTTGGCGGCAAGAACTTCGGCTGCGGGTCCTCGCGTGAACATGCGCCCCTGGCACTGGCGGAGGCCGGCATCAAGTGCGTCATCGCCGAGTTCTACGCCCGCATTTTCTTCCGCAACTCAGTAAACGGCGGCTACGTCGTTCCGCTGGAATCGACCCAGCCGCTGGCCAGTAAGATTCGCACCGGCGATGTGTTGGAAGTCCATCTGACCGAACAGTACGTACTGAACAAAACGACGGGCCAACGCCATGAGCTGCGCCCCCTCGGCGATGTGCTGCCCATCATCGAAGCCGGCGGGATTTTTGATTACGCGAAGAAAGCCGGAATGCTCAAGTAGTGGGAGCGGCTACGAGTCTGACGCTCCAGGACGAAGGATAGCGGAATGATCTGGATGTGGATTGGGTTCATCGCGTTCGTCATCGCGATGCTCATGATCGACTTGGGCGTTTTTCATCACAAAGCTCATGTCGTCAAGCTCAAAGAGGCGTTGTTGTGGAGTCTCGTCTGGGTGACGATGGCCCTCCTCTTCAACGTCTTCATCTACTACGCCTACCAGAATCACTGGGAAGGATTGGGACTCAAGCCGAGCTTGATGCATCCCACGGGCCTGGGTGGAAACACCGCCGCCACGCTCTTCTTCACCGGCTACCTGATGG
>JBLNDH010000125.1:0-3321 GCA_050261455.1 Bacillota bacterium | reverse complement strand
AACAAAAACGCCCACGGGTTCCACACCCGTGGGCTCTTATCATATTCCACCAACGCCCCCGCGGCGTGGTCACTTTTGGTGACCATGGACCTCGGTGACCATGGGCCTCCGGTAACCACGGACCTCCGATACCCCGGCTCCTCAATCCCGCGACCTCGCCCTCACATTATTCAGCACATTAATAAGGTTGATGTAGCCCGTCATACGGGCTGAAGTACTTGTGCACATTCCCATCGGCCCAGTATTTCGTGCACATGTAGTAGAAGTGGTCGATTGCCGACAGCTTCCGCCAGTCTGCCATCTCCTTCCCTCTTCCCCCTCGCCCGGTACTCCGGGCGAGGGCCGGGGTGAGGGTTTGGCGCGACCGATCCATCCACCCCGGAACCCTGCCGCAGCGATCGAATAAATGCCTGTCCGGAAAACCAGAGCTTGCGCAGCCGCCAACGTGCAAAGCGAACGCGAAGAAACAAATCATCCGCTTGTCTTCTTCGCGGGCTCTGGAGCCAAGCAACGCCCCTTGGCAAGAGGTCACGATTCTTCTAGCCCTCTGTAATTAACGCTCCTCTCAAGCTCTTCCACGCCGCCACAGCAGCCCCAACGCCCCTAGCGCCAGCATGCTCATCCCCGCCGGCTCCGGAACTGCTGCCGCCAAACTCGCCGCCGGGAAGAAAAAGCCTTCCGGATCGGCCACAGGCCCCGCCTCGGCAGCCGCCAGCATGAACCCTGATCCTTGCGTCTGCCCCTGCTCCAGGCACCAACTCCGCAACTCCCCATCCACAATCCACAACCCCGCACTATAAGCCGGCCGCTGTTCAAACTGGATCAGCGTATCCGCATTGACCTGTGCCGCCAGAACCTCCGTCACCGTGAACGTCAATGCCGCAAACTTGAACTCCTGCGGCGTTCCATTGGAATACGGAATCCCCTTGATCGGCGACACCCGCGCCACGAAGTATCCACTCGGCGAGGCTGGATCCATTCCCCCCAGATCCAAATCTCCATCACCATCCAGATCCTGCGACTGGCCTCCTGTCGACGGCGGATCGTTGTACGGCGCCAATGGGCTGGCCGCCAGCGTCCCGCGGAGAATGCCTCCGTTGATATCCTTGCTGACAAAACGCCCGTGAATGCTCTGCAACGCTTCGTCGCTCAGATTATCATTCACACCCGTGACGACCGCGTACACATCGTAGTTGAACACCTCGCCAACTTGCGCCTCACCCTGCCCCGTCCGCTCGGCAAAGCGCGTCTCCAGAATAAGCTTGGCATTCGCCCATGGCGCAACCGTCGCCATTACCGTCACGCCCGCTAGAATGGCGCAGACACGCTGGCTCAGATAAAAACGCGCGGTGTCAACCAACATGATGACTCTCCCTTTTCAGAGGCCTAATTGGGTAAAAGACCAGTAACCCGCCTTTTGGGAAACTGCAATACATTGACAATATACTCGGCCTTGCACCCCAAATCCAGAAAAAACGGGCGACCCCAGCAAGAATCGCATCCCCGCTTCCATACAGCAAAGGCCCGCCTAAACTATCTCAGACTAAAAAGAACGGACATATGCACGGCCATCGCATTCTGCTCTCCACGCGTGACCTTCCTCAAACCGCGTACAAGTCGTCGCTGTCCTCTTTGTCTACACCGAAGGTGTCTGCCCTGCCCGCGAAAGCCCCCTTGCCATCCGCGCCTGCCCCCACCCCAACCCAATCCAACAAAAATGCCCACGGGTCAAAACCCGTGGGCGTTGCGTTCGTCTGCACCCACTCTCTCAATCCCTCGACCTCGCCCTCACATTATCCAGCACATTCATAAAGTTGATGTAGCTGTCATACGGGCTCTCATACGGGCTGAAGTACTTGTGCACATCCCCATCGGCCCAGTACTTCGTGCACATGTAGTAGAAGTGGTCGCTTGCCGACAGCTTCCGCCAGTCCGCCAGAAGGTGCTCGTCCCCCCTCTCCTTCAACGCCCCTTCCAGCTTATACAGCTCGTGGGCCGCGTTCGACTGCATCGCATTGCCTAGCCATGCCGACAGATCCCGCTCCGTGTCCGCCCACGACACCATGTTCGGCACATCAATCTCCCCCACGGCATCGTACCGATCGATTACCTGCGACGGCGTCAAGAAGTCGTTGTCCTTGTGCTTCAAAACCTCGCCAGGCACATGACGCATGAAGTCGAAGATACCCGTGTCCGCCCACTGGTGCTCGCCGAACGTCTCATAGTCCAAGAACAAATTGCAGACGTACCCGTTCCCGTTGATCTGGTTGACCCACCGACCAAACTTCTCCGCCGTCAACGGCCACTGGCTCCACGCCCGGTTCGAAAACCGGAACGCAATGTCATCCGACAGCCGGTAGTTCTTCAGCAACAGCTTCAGGTTCGGGCTGTGTGGCGGCCGGTACACGAAATTCGGGCTCCGATACCCCAGAATCTGATCCGCCCCTTCCGCCAGAATCGCGTCGTACCCCATATGGGCCACGAAATGCGCCAGGTCGTTGTTATACACCAGCTCGGTGTTCCGGAAGACCCGCGCCTCCTGCCCGAACAGCTTCTTGATCAACTGCTGATGCAGTTCCACCTGGGCCCGGAATTCCTCTCGCGAATACAAAAACGCCAGCGAGTGCGCATAGGTCTCGTTCAGGAACTCGACGCACTTCGTCTCGTTGAGCCGATGGAACGTGTCCATCACTTCCGGCACATACTTCTGAAGCTGCTCAATCGCCAGCCCGGTGATCGAATATGCGATCCGAAACCGGCCCTCGTGCTGCCGGATGAGCTCCAGGAACATCCGGTTGGCCGGCAGGTAGCACTTGTGCGCTATCTTGCGGATGATCTCCGCGTTCTTCAGCTCATCGAAGTAATTTCGATCGGTGTCAAATACGCTGTAACGCCGAAGCCGAAACGGTTGGTGAATCTGAAAATAAAAACAAACCGATGCCATAATGTCCCCATAGCCAAACCGGCGAGCTTTCACTCAAAGCCCGCCATTCTACTCACCGGCGGGGTCCGGTCCATTCATAATACCTAGACACTTTAGGATAATCAGGCAAGAGCGCGAAGATCCCCCAATCCATTCCCCGGTTCCCCGCGGCGTGGTTACCTCCGGTGACCACGAACCCCACCACGACAAACGCCCAACCACAACGAACCAGTTCATCCCTTAGGATTGGGTCCTTTGAGTATTGGGTACTCCTTGGTCATTGGGATTTGGTCCTTGGTCACTTGTCCCAATCTTCCCCCACGCGCTCCCCGCACCCGCCCCCCCCCCCGCACCACACCCCCCCACACCCCACCACTCACCCCCCCGCAGTCGTCCCA
>JBLNDH010000124.1:0-6832 GCA_050261455.1 Bacillota bacterium | reverse complement strand
CTGGCGGGGGCATCGGCGGTGGAGGGGATTCGCGAGCGGGATCCGAATGCGCCGATCCTGCTTGTCGGAGCCGAGCCGGATCTGCCGTACAACCGCCCGCCTCTATCCAAGGGATTATGGTTGGGGAAGGAGAAGGTGGAGGAGATCTTCGTCCACGATCGGCCGTTCTATGCCGCCCATCATGCGGATCTGACCTTGGGGGCCGAGGTGGTTCAGATCGACCCAGGCAATCGCATCGTTACCGACAAGCGGGGGAATCAGTATCACTATAGGAACCTTCTGCTGGCGACAGGCGGGCATCCACGACGGCTAGCCATTCCCGGCGGGGATCTTCCAGGCATTCTCTACTATCGCGCCATCAGCGACTATCGGCATGCCCGCTCGGAGGCGATGAGGGGCAAGTCGGCGGTGGTGATCGGGGCCGGGTTCATCGGGTCGGAGATGGCGGCGGCACTCAGCAGTAACGGCATCGAGGTCACGATGGTCTTCCCCGGGAGCTACCTGGCGGAGCGGGTCTTTCCCAAGGACCTGGCGAAAGCCATCACCGAGCGATACCAAGCCAAGGGAGTCACGGTCGTCGCCCATGACTCCCCCACCGCTATCCAGAAGACGGACGGCCGATTCAGAACGCAGACCCGCAGCGGAAAGACGATCGAGTCGGACCTGCTGATCGTGGGAATTGGCATCGAGCCGGCCACGACGCTGGCTCAGATGGCGGGGCTGAAGATTGACAATGGCATTGTGGTGGACGATCGGCTGCGGACGTCGGAGAGGCATATCTACGCGGCCGGGGACAATGCCAGGTTTCCGTACGAAGGGTTGAATGAGTTGATGCGGGTTGAGCACTGGGACAATGCGCTCAACGGCGGGAAATGGGCCGGGCGGAATATGGCGGGGGCCGAGGAGCCCTATGCGTACATGCCGTTCTTCTTCTCGGATCTGTTTGAGTTTGGGTACGAGGCTGTGGGGGATGTGCGCAGTAATCTGGGGACGTTTGAGGATTGGCAGAAGCCCTATGACACGGGCGTGGTCTATTACCTCCAGGAGGGGAGGGTGCGCGGGGCGATGATGTGCGGGCTCTTTGGGAAGGTGGATGAGGCGAGGGAGTTGATCCGCAGCGGGCGGAGGGTGACGGCGGAGGATTTGAGGGGGGCGATACGGTGAGGATGTCAAATAGAGAAGCCCACGAATCTTCACGAATCTTCACGAAAGGGTCGAAGAGGAAGGCGGAGAAAACCAGCACGGATGTGAGCCGAAACCCAAAAGGCACGGAGGCACGAAGGCACGGAGGGAGGGACGAGGGGGAAAGGATGGGGGATGGTGCGGTGGCACCAAGAATCTTCGCACGCGGAGAAGAAACGAATCGGTTGTGGCGTAGATGGAAGACGCATGGGCAAGGTGTTTGTGCTACATTTTGTTGCCACAGATGGGGCACAGATGAACACAGATAAGATGCATGGGCGGGTGAGCCCATGTCACGTGGAGATGCGCATGGGCAAGATGCCGGGGTTACGTTGTATTTGGCCGCAGATTAACGCAGGTCAACGCAGATGAACGCGCATGGGCAAGATGCCCATGCTACGTCTTTGTATTGCCACGGACGAGGCACAGAGGGACACCGCTAGAGCAGATACCGTTTGAGTGTACACCTGGCTCTGAACCCTCACCCCAACCCTCTCCCGGAGTACCGGGCGAGGGGGAAAGAGGAGCAGGGGTCAGGGGTGAGGGGAGAGGGGTCAGGAGGAAAGAAGAGGGCGAACACGAGGATCGCCCCGACGGGAACCCTGGGTGAGGGGAAGGGGCCAGAGGGGTACACAGGATCGAGAATTGCTGTAGGTTGCAGTGATGAGGAAGGGTCGGGCAAAGGGAAGTGCACTACGGGAGTGGCATGGGCGGGTGAGCGCATGCAACGGTGGGCGATGGCACTGAGAATCGTCTCATGCGGAGAAGAGAGGAAGGATCGACGATGTTCAAGCTGAAGCGAGCGTATGAGAAGCCTGAAAAGGGGGACGGGTATCGAGTGCTGGTGGAGCGGCTCTGGCCACGCGGGGTGAGCAAGGGGGAGGCGAGGCTGGACGAGTGGATGAAGGAGGTGGCGCCGAGCCCGGAACTGCGTCAATGGTTCGGACATGATCCGGCGAAGTGGGCGGAGTTTCAGAAGCGATATCGGCAGGAGCTGAAGGACAAGGGGGATCTGATTCGACAACTCAAGCAGAAAGGGGAAGAGGAAACCGTCACGCTCGTCTATGGGGCGAAGGATGAGGAGCATAATGCGGCGGTGGTGCTGAAGGGGGTGCTGGAGAGAGGGAGCAGAAAATAGAGGGTGGAGGGGTTCTTGGGTGAGACGAGGAGAAGGTCCGCAGATCTCACCGATGACACAGATTTAGAGTGGTCGTTGGATCCGTGTAGCGATCGGGGGACAGATTACCGCGCTGCTACGCGGGGCTTTTCCAGAATGCATGGGCGAGTGAGCCCATGCCACGGTGGCGCGGATGGGATTTCCCACGGCAACGCCGTGGGCTTTAGGGGAGCAGCACCGCGGGTGTGAAGGGGTGTAGAGGAGGGGGCATGGCGCGAAAACCCGCACCTCTGGGGCGGTGCTAAACGGGGGAGGGGGGACTTGTCCGGCGAAGGGAGGGTGAGGGACCCCTAGCGCCTGCTACACGGAATCGGAGACTGCTGTAGCATTGGCGAAGCGGCGCTGATGGGGCCGCGAAACCGCAAGCGTCTGTCGGGATCGGACGGGGAAGGGAGGATCACTACGCTTAATTGACAATTGAAAATTGACGATTGTCAATTGCCAATTGAAGGGGGACCCAGGGGAGAAGGCGCGAAGAGTATGCTAGGGTACGTGGCGGAGGGGGCGGGCTTGGGTTCTAATAGGGAGGGATTTCGGGGATCGTAGGGACGAGGCGGAGGAGCTATGGCGGAACAGATCAGACGCGGAAGGTGTGAAGCGGCGGGATCGTGTGGGTGTGGCGAAGTGGATCGGCGCGATTTTTTGAAGCTGGCGGCGGCCGGGGTCGGGGCGGTGATCACGGGGCTGCAGGCTTGTCCGGTGATGGCGGGGCCATTTACGGCGGCGGATTTTGAGAGACTGGTACCGGCGGATAAGAAGCTGAGTCCGGAATGGATCAAGTCGCTGTTTGCGCGGGGGGAGCGAGAGGTTTATCGGGGGGAGGAGCTCGAGAAGATCGGCATGCCGATCGGGGGAATTTGCGCGGGGCAGCTTTACCTGGGCGGGGATGGGAAGCTCTGGCACTGGGATGTTTTCAACCAGCACATTGGGACGGGGGATGGACATTATGCGAAGCCGATGATGCCGGGGTCGCCATTGGAACAGGGGTTTGCGGTTTGCGTGACGAGCGGGGGGAAGAGAGAAATTCGGACGCTGGACCGGAAGGGGTTCAAGGATATTCGGTTTTGCGGGGAATATCCGATGGGGTTTGTGGAGTATCGGGATGGACAGTGGCCGGTGGAGATTGATCTGGAGGCGTTTTCGCCATTCATTCCGCTGAATGCGGAGAATTCGGCGCTGCCGGCGACGGTGATGCGGTACACGGTTCGAAATACGGGAAAGGAGAAGGTGGAGGTTCAGATCGGAGGATGGTTGCAGAATGCGGTGTGCTTGTATTCAGGGAAGACGGGCGCGGGGCGGCGGATCAATCGGATTGTGCGGCGTGGGGGGATGACGTATCTGGAATGCACGCTGGCAGTAGAGAAGGCGAAAGTTGAGGGGACGGTACGACCTGACATTGCGTTTGAGGATTTTGAGAAGGAGACGTACGAGGGGTGGACGGTGACGGGGACGGCATTGGGGGAGGGGCCGATCGAGAAGGCGAAGATGCCGGGGTATCAGGGGGATGTGGGAAGCACGGGGAAGCGGCTGGTCAATACGCACAATACGCGAAATGGGGAGGACGTTGGGGGAGGGGATCGACATGTGGGGACGCTGACGAGCCGGGTGTTCAGGATTGAGCGGAATTACATCACGTTTCTGATCGGCGGCGGAGCGCACAAGGGGAAGACGTGCATCAATCTGCTGGTGGATGGGAAGGTGGTCGATTCGGCGACGGGGGCGAATGACAATCGGATGAAACGTAAGGGGTTTGATGTGAAGAGGTGGGTGGGGAAGACGGGGCAGTTGCAGATTGTGGATGAGGAGAGGGGCGGATGGGGGAATGTTGGGGTTGATGAGATTGTGTTTACGGATACGGCGCCGGAGCCTGTGGTGCCGCTGGATCAGCAGGGGGATTTTGGGACGATGTGGTTGGGGGTGTGGGAGAGCGAAGCAAACCACGAAGGGCCACGAAGGACACGAAGAGAAGCGGGAGATGGGGTTGGCAAAGAACCCTCACCCCGACCCTCTCCCGGAGTACCGGGCGAGGGAGAGAGGGGAAGGAGATGGGGGGACTTTGGGGTTGTCGCGATGCCGAAGGAAGCGATCCCCGCGGGAGTGTTTGGTCAGGGTCACGAGGACGAACAGACTGTCTCAAAGTCGTTGGAAGAGAAGCTGATTGGAGGGGTGGGGAGGAGGGTGGAGTTGGAGGCGGGGCAGGAGGCGGTGGTTGCGTTCGTCGTCACGTGGCATTTTCCGAATTTGAAGATGGAGGGGTTAAAGGAGATTGAGGGAAGGTGGTACGGGAAGCGGTTTAAGGATGCGGGGGAGGTGGCGGTGTATGTGGGCGGCAAGTTCGATTGGCTGCGAGCGCAGACGAGGCTGTGGCACGATACGTGGTATGACTCGACGTTGCCGTACTGGTTGCTCAATCGGACATTTGCCAATACGTCGATTCTGGCGAGCAGCACTTGTTACTGGTTCGGGAATGGGCGGTTTTATGGATGGGAGGGGGTGGGGTGTTGCCCGGGGACGTGCGGGCACGTGTGGCATTATGCGCATGCGGTGGGAAGGCTGTTTCCGCAATTGGAGCGGTCGCTGCGGGAGATGGTGGATTTGAAGATCGCGATGGATGAGAGGACGGGGGCGATTCACTTCCGGGCGGAGCACAATGATTTTCCGGCGGCGGATGGGCAGGCGGGGGTGATTCTGCGGTCGTACCGCGAGCATCAGATGTCGGCGGATGATGCATTTCTGAAGCGCAACTGGGCGAGGATCAAGAAGGCGCTGGAGTACCTGATTCGGGAGGATGGGAATGAGGACGGGATTCTTGAGGGGAAACAGCACAACACGTTGGATACGGATTGGTATGGGGCGGTGGCGTGGTTGAGTTCGCTGTATTTGGCGGCGCTACGGGCGGGGGAAGAGATGGCGAAGGAGATGGGGGATGAGGAGTTTGCCAAGCGGGCGAGGAGGATTTTCGAGAGCGGGAAGAAGCGGATCGTCGAGCGGTGCTGGAATGGGGAGTATTTCGTGCATCGGTCCGATCCGAAGGTGCCGGATGCGATGAAGTCGGGGAATGGGTGCGAGATCGACCAGGTGTTCGGGCAGGGCTGGGCGTGGCAGGTGGGGTTGGGGCGGATTATTGATGAGGAACATACGAAGGGGGCGCTGCGGTCGATCTGGCGGTACAACTTCACGCCGGACGTGGGGCCGTTCCGGAATGTGAACAAGCTGGGGCGATGGTATGCGATGCCGGGGGAGGCGGGGGTGCTGATGTGCACCTGGCCGAAGGGGGACAAGGCGGATGCACAGGGCAAAGCGCCGGACTGGGCGTTTGGGTATTTCAACGAGTGCATGAACGGGTTTGAGTATCAGGTGGCGTGGCACATGATCTGTGAAGGGATGGTGCAGGAGGGATTGGCGATTGCGCGGGCGGTACACGATCGGTATCACGCGGCAAAACGGAATCCGTGGAATGAGGTGGAATGCGGGGATCATTATGCGCGATCGATGGCCAGCTATGGGGTGTTTTTGGCGGCGTGTGGGTATGAGTATCACGGGCCAAAGGGGCGGATCGCGTTTGGGCCGAGGATGATGGCGGAGGATTTTCGGGCGGCGTTCACGACGGCCCGGGGATGGGGAACGTTCGAACAGAAGCGGGCGGAGGATCGGCAGATCGATACCGTCACGCTCAAATGGGGGACGTTGCGGCTGGGACAGATCGGGTTGGAGGTGCCCGGGGAACTGACGAAAGGGGCGATATCAGCAAGGCTGAACAATGTGCCCATGGCGGTGGAACGAATCGATCGCGGCGAAGGAGGGCATATAGAGGTTCAGCTTGCCCAGGCTATCGATCTGAACCCTGGGGATCGAGTGACGATCCAAGTGGCCAGGGAATAGCTGCGTACTTGTTAATGTAAATGTGATACAAAGTGTCGTAGATTACTAATCAGGAGAGCCAAACCATGGCCCAGGCAGACCCATCGGCAAACGGTCCACGGAATGATCCCGATCGTGAGCGAAGTGCATTGGAGTCGGCGCAAGAGGCGCAGCCGCATAAGCCGGCGGATGATCGGGAGGAGATTTACTACGAGGGGCCGCCGTCGTTGCGTGGGGAATTGGGCACGCTGATGGTGGCCGGGCTCATCGCGGTAGTGCTGATCGCGATTCCGATCGCGGTGTGGATCATCAAAGGCGCGGTGCTGCCGATCTGGGCAGGATTGGCGATGTTTGCCATTGCGATCATGGTCGTGGTCGTGCCGATTCTGATCACGCGGACGACGCGGTATCGGATCAGCAACTACCGCATCGACTATGAACGGGGTGTGTTGTCCAAGCAGATCGATACGCTGGAGCTGTGGCACGTAGAGGACATCCAGTTTCATCAGTCGCTTTTGGAGCGGATGCTGGGCGTAGGGACGATTGCGGTGATTTCGCATGATGAGACCACGCCGAGGCTAATGCTGCAGGCGATTCCCCATCCGAGGCCGT
>JBLNDH010000123.1:0-6617 GCA_050261455.1 Bacillota bacterium | reverse complement strand
AGCTGGTGGGCGGGCAGTTGGCGGATGATGCGCCGACGCAGCCGGAGGTGATTCAGATCCTCTCACAGCTGCACTCGGCGAACCTGCTGGAAGCGGACGTCACCCCGGATGCGGCCGTGTTGCTTCGCCGGCACAAGCAGATGGTGAAGCGGCAGTGGCAGGGCCGGTTGATGAACATCCTGTTCCCTCGCATTCCGTTGTGGGATCCGGATCGGTTCATCTGCCGGTGGATGCCATTGATCAAGCCCTTCATCAGCCCGTTCGGGGCGATCCTGTGGCTGGTGGTGGTGGGAGCGGCGGTGATCGCGATGGCGCCGCGATGGGCGGAGCTGCAACGCGGGTTCAGCGATGCGATTGCCCCGACCAACTGGCTGTTCTTGTGGGCGTCGTTCTGGGGCATCAAGCTGATCCACGAGTTAGGGCACGGCTTTTCCTGCCGACGATTCGGCGGGGAAGTGCATGAATTGGGCATGATGTTTCTCGTGCTGGTGCCATGCCCGTATGTGGACGCGTCCAGCGCATGGGCGTTTCCCAACAAATGGGCGAGGGTGTTTGTCGGCGCCGGCGGCATGGTGATTGAGCTGTTTGTGTCGGCGATCGTGGCGTTCATCTGGATGAGCACGGCGGAGGGGAACATCATCCATCAGTGGGCGTTCAACACGATGTTTATCGCGAGCGTCTCGACGCTGCTGTTCAACGCCAACCCGCTGTTGCGTTACGACGGCTATTACATGCTGTCGGACTTCCTGGAGATTCCGAACCTTCGCTACAAGTCTACCGAGTACACGATGGGGCTGATCAAGCGGCATCTGTTCCGCGTGAAGAGCCCGTTTCCGCTGCCGCCAGTCGGGCAGCGCATCTGGTTGTTCCTGTACAGCATCAGCAGCTCGATTTATCGCACGATCATCGGCATCTTCATCATCTTCATGGTGTACCAGCAGGTGCCGGTGCTGGGCGTGCTGATGGCGATCGGCGGGGTCGTCACCTGGCTGGCGGTGCCGGTGGTCAAGACACTGAAGTACCTGCTGATCGAGCCGGAGTTGCATCGCAAGCGAACCCGTGCCACGCTGTGGGTGGTGGGCTTTGCCACCGCGGTGCTTATCGTGGTGGGCCTGATTCCGTTCCCGCAGGGGATGTACACGGTGGGCGTGCTGCAGCCGATCGAGGAAAAGAAGATCCACGCCGAGGTGCCCGGCACGGTAGCGAAGATCGAGAAGCAGGATGGGCAATTCCTGAAGAAAGGGGACGTTATCCTGGTCTGCGAGGATCGGGAATTCGACTCGCAGATTGCCCAGCTGGAAATGGAGTTGAAGTCGTACGAGGCCAGCTGGAATGCGTCGCTGGTCCAGAACTCGACCGAGCGTGAGGTTTACCGCTTGCAGATCGTCGCGGCGCGCAAACAGTTGGGCGAGATGAAGCAGAAGAAGGATCTGATGACGGTGCGTGCGCCGATCGATGGCGTCCTGGTTGCACCGCGCATTCGTGATCTTCAGGGCCGATATGTGAAGCCCGGCGAGGAGATTGCGGCGGTCGCCGACATCAACAAGCTCCGCGTGACGGTGGTGATCGACCAGTCGGATGCGGCACAGATCTTTGAGGCGGTGAAGCGGGCCGAGAAGGACAAGCCCCAGATGCGTCTGGAGGGGCAGTTGTCGGGCAATTTGCCGCAGGATCAGAGCGGCAGCCGGTACCGGTACTTGTATGCCCCGCTGTTTGCCTCGGCCAACCTGTTGGGCGATGTTGAAGGGCGCCAGCCGGAATATACCTGGTCGCTGCCGAGCGCGGCTTTGGGGTTTGCGGGTGGCGGGACCTTCCAGACGGATCCTTCCGATCAGAATTGTCAGAAGTTGACGATGCCGCTTTTCCAGGCCTGGGTCGAGCTGGACAACAAGGACCACCGGTATGTGCCGGGCCAGCGAACGTATGTGCGGTTTACGTTGAAGGATGAGCCGCTGATGTACCGCTGGCAGCGTCGGCTGTGGCAGCTGATCCAGAGCGAGACGCGCAGCAAGTGGATGTAGTTGCCCGTGCGAGTCGGGTTTTGGGGTGTCGGGAAGGCTCTGGTGAGTGGATATTGATCGTTTGGAACGACCATGAGTCAAACTGCGGTTAACGAATTCTGGCAGATCTTCAATGCCCGCAAGGTCAAAGCTCCTGACCTGCGGGGGCCTGATGCGTTTGTCAGCTCGTTTGTCGGATATTTCAAGAACCGCACGCGGATTCTGCAGAAGCTGTGGAAGACGGCCGAGCGAGTGGAGAAGCTCGAAAACGAGATCCACAACCTGTCGTCAGCGAAGTTGCAGGAAGAAGTGATGGAGCACCAGGCGCTGGCCCGGCTGGGCAAGCTGAAGGGCGCGGCGCTGGATCGAGGGATTGCCATCGTCCGCGAAGGCGTTTTTCGCGCCCAGTCCAAGCGGCCCTTCATTGTGCAGTTGGTCGGCGCTTTGGCGATGTGCGAAGGTTACATCGCGGAAATGGCGACCGGTGAAGGCAAGACGATCACCGCGTCGATTGCCGGGTGTCTGTGGGGGTGGGCGGGCAAACCCGTCCACGTCATCACCGTCAACGATTACCTGGTGGAGCGTGACGCGGAGGAAATGGGTCCGACGTACAAGCTGATGGGTTTGAGCGTCGGCCACATCGTCCACGAGACGGAGCACGAAGAGCGGCCGGATCATTACCGTCGCAATGTCGTCTATTGCACGCAGAAGGAACTGGTGGCGGATTTCCTGCGTGACCAGATTGCACTGGGGGCGATGCGTAACGCGGCCCAGACGTCGATCACGATGTTGCGTGGAGGGTTCCGCGGCGGGAAGCTGCTGGTGCCGGGGTTGTTCCGGTGCATCGTGGACGAAGCCGACAGCGTGCTGATCGACGAAGCGGTGACGCCGCTGATCATCTCCAACTCGCCGGATGACGAGCCGAATTCCGATCGATATCGCAAGGCGTATGATCTGGCGTTGAAGCTGGAATCCAAGAAGGATTACACGATCGACTGGACCGTTCGCCAGGTGGAACTGACACCTCGGGGCGAGGATCGGCTGGAAGATCTGGCCGACGATGATCCCTTCTGGCGCGGCAAACGGCGGCGTGAGGAACTGGTGACGCAGGCGCTGACGGCGCATCACTGCTTCCTGCGCGATGAGCAGTATCTGATCCTCGAAGAGCCCAACAAGAAGACCGGCGAGATCGAGCAGAAGGTCGCGATCATCGACGAATTCACCGGGCGCGTCATGGCGGACCGGTCGTGGCGGCATGGGTTGCACCAGGCGATCGAGGTGAAGGAGAAGGTCAAGATCACCGCGGACAAGGAAAACCTGGCTCGCTTGTCGTTCCAGCGGTTTTTCCGGCAATATCCGCATCTGTGCGGGATGACGGGGACGGCGTGGGAATCGCGTGGGGAGCTGTGGCAGATTTACCGCCGGGCGATTGTGCGCATTCCGACGAACCGACCTTGTATCCGTGTTCACCTGCCGACGGCGATGTACGAGACGGCGGACCAGAAGTGGAATGCCGTGGTGCAGCGTGTCAAAGAGCTGCATGAAAAGGGCACGCCGGTGCTGGTGGGCACGCGCAGCGTGTGGGCGTCGGAAGAGGTGTCGCGCAGGCTTTCGGCGATCAACCTGGAGCATCGCGTGCTGAACGCGAACCAGACGAAAGCGGAAGCCGAGATCGTCGCCCAGGCCGGGCAGCTGGGGCAGATCACCGTGGCGACGAACATGGCCGGCCGTGGCACCGATATCAAGCTGGCCCGTGGCGTGACGGAAGTGGGGGGGCTGCACGTGATCGCGACGGAGCCGCATGGCTCGGGGCGTGTTGATCGACAGTTGTTTGGCCGTGCCGCGCGTCAGGGCGATCCGGGCTGTGCCCAGATGTACTGCAGCGCTGAAGATGACCTGTTCATCCGTCACGCTAAATACGTGCGCAAGTTCTGGCGAGGGTGGGGGGCCGAGCGGTTGATCAAGTACGCCCAGTGGCGTGCGGAGCAGTTGGCCCGCTTCAACCGCAAGCAGGTGATGCGCGCGGATGACTGGATGGATGAGACGCTGCCGTTCTGAGCAAAGATCGAGTTCTGGGGGGGTGGTGTACGGAAGTACCCCCCGCTTGCTGAAGCGGAAGGGGTATGCTCATGTCTGAACAGTCGGCTCTGGTTGTGCCTGATTACGCCACCCCGGAAACCCAAGATCGCCCGCGAAAACCACGTCACAGGTATTTCCTCTGGTTCATCTTCATTTTCTTGGTTGTTTCATTGTTTCTGTTGCTCCAGAAGAAAACGCCCGGCAGATCGGTATCTGTTTCGTTGAGCGATTTCTATGAGCAATTGCTGGCTGGGAAGGTTCGTTCCTTAAGCCTCGAGCAGGGCAAGATCACCGGCGAGTTCACCTTTCCACAGAATACAAGCGATGGCGTCACGTTCCGCTTCCGTACGACCGTGCCATCGCAGTTCTCCAGCGATTGGTCTTTCATCAACTGGGTTCTGCAAAACCGAAATGGTGCGAAAGTGGACGTGGACAACCAGGACAACCTCCTGCTGACGGTCCTGGTGCCGCTGATACCTTGGCTGCTGATCTTCGGCTTCATCTGGTTTTTCGTCTACCGGCAGTTACGCGGGCGAAGTGGCACGCAGGCAGCGCCTTTGCGCGTCATGATCGTCAATCCTGCTTCGCCGGGAGAACCGAACGGCTGAGCGGCATCGGAATCGCGGGTTGCGCGGCTCGCGTTGCTGGAGGACATCATGGGGTTCCGAAGCTTCCGGATTCAGCCTGGTGGGTCAATCAGCGAGGCCGTCGTTCTGAAGATGGCGGCGGTGGGGTGCGTGATCTTTGGGGCTTTCTGGCTATTGGTGCTCTCGCCTCTGGCTTGGCTGTTCTCGGCGGTATTTGGGGCGTTGGGTGGCGCGGTTGCGGCCTTTGCGTTGATGCGCCCATCTCTCAATTCGGCCGATCGAGTGATTCTTCGGTTGACGATCTTGGCTGGAAGTGCGCTCTTGGTCGTCTCTGTTGTCGCCGCATTGCGATGAGACTTGGAAGGGTGCGCTTTGCCGCATGGAGAAGAGTCCTCTGTGCGACAAAGCGCACCCTACGGGGCTTCAATTGCGCCGGGAGATCGGAAGGGGCGGAGATCCGGGGCTTCGCTACGCTCGGCACCCGGCGTGAGGGGTTGGGGTGATAGCTCGCAGGGTGGGGTGAATGGCGAAGGGGCGGTTGCCGAAGCAGATCCTTGGCCGCACTGAATTGCGGCAGCGAATTGGAAACCCATCTTGCCGGATACAGGACTGCAGGGTTACTCAATGACTCCGGCCCGGTTATCGCAGTCAACTCGTACGCCACGCGCATCATTTTCCGAGGCGATTGGCAAGTGGGCCTGATCCCAGTACTTTGCTTCTTCACCAGAGACCCAAGCGGCGGGCTCAACAGGAGCATCGGGGCTGAGCGGCGATGACCCCCGGGCGGCGCGGAGCTGTGTGGCAAGATCATACATGAGCTAATTCTTGCGAGTTTCTCCATTGCCGGGGCGAACTCCATCTCTTTAGCATGCGCCAACTCACCAGCCGCGAATTGGTCTGACGCGTGAGTGTGGATAGGCAGATTCACGTGGCTGCAAGGCAACTGGCTTCCGGACACTCCACTCGAACTGATTCCAGACTATTTCCTATGAAAGGAAGGATGAGTATGGCTGCAAACAACGCAAAGGAAGTGTTTGTTAAGTTGCTCAGCGATGTGCGGCAAAGTGCCGAACGTTCCAAGAGCATCTACGACGAGCTGAGTAGTATGGCTCGAGACCCGGACATCAAGGAAGCCCTTGAAGCCCGTGCCTTCGTGGCCGACAAGAACATCGCCGAACTGGATGAATGCTTCAAGCTCATCGGTGAGAAACCGGTGGCGCTGAGTGGACGGCTGTACGAGACGTTTGTGGAGGACTTCCGCAACGAGATATCCCAGATTCAGTCGCCGGAAGCCAAACGGTTGTTCCTCCTGGCCAAGGCCATCCATCTGATGCATCTGCGGATTGGCGAGTACGTGGTGCTGATCGCCGCCGCGGACGCCACCGGGCACTATGGCGTTGGCGTGCTGCTGGAGAGCTGCCTGGCCGACAAGCTTGCCTTCGTGGAACGGGCACGTCGCTTGATTCGTGCTCGCGAGCGGGAGATGGCGATGGCGTAAGCCCGTCCGGACGAAAGCGCCACGTGATATCTGTGTAGCAGGCAATGGGTCGGCGGTCGATTCCCGTGCCGGGATCGCGTGTGGGTTCCGGCTCATTGCCCCTCTTCTTCGCGTCAAGCGTTTCATCTGCCTGATAGTGTTGTCACGGGGGCGAGTGCTTTGGGGATTGGGAGGACTCATTCAGAGGCTTGGTAGGGTGCGCGGGGGATCGGAGGGCGCGGAGATTCGGGGCTTCGCTACGCTCCGCACCCGGCGTGGAAGATCAGAGGACAAGTCGCTGGCGTCAGAATGACAAGCACTCGTTGTCGTGGCGGAGGTGGTGGGTGAGCCAGGTGCGGAGCGTGGAGAAAAAGGCGGGGCGGATGGAGCGTTCTTGCCAGGGGGTGTGGCCGCAGTGGGGCCATTCGTGATACTCGAGTTGGGGGAGGTAGGGCAGCAGGCTGTCGCGGATCA
>JBLNDH010000122.1:0-25204 GCA_050261455.1 Bacillota bacterium | reverse complement strand
CCTCCACGATCAACACGCGCAGTTCCGACGCCACCTCGATCACCCGCGCCCGCGTGTTGTCCACCTTCAGCTTATCCTCATTTGCCATCCCCACGCTCAGCACATGCTCGCCCCCCTCGTTGACCTGCGCCTTGGTCTGCCGCTGAATCTCCGTCGCCAAATCAGGCCTCAGCCGCCCACCCTCCCCCAGCACCTGATCATCCCACCGCCACTGCACCATCGCCTCGCCCCCCGCCCCGTACCCCTTGATATTCGCTAGAAAATCCGTGTGGAACTTGTTCGTCACCAGATTCCCATCCGGCTTAACCTCCAGCACCGCGTAATTCCACTGCCCCGGCCGCCCCAGATTGTGAATCCGAATATGCGACCCAAACACCGACGCCAATTCCCCCCCAACCGGCTTCAGCGCCGCCGAATCCCGCGTTTCCCACCCGCTCCGCGTGAAATCCGTAAACACATACAAATGCTTCGATGGCTGATCCCGCTGCTCGCGTGCCAGCCTCGCCGCCAATTGCAGCGAATCCACCAGATCCGTCCCCAGGTACGATTGCTCGATCCGATCGATCGCCCCCTTCGCCGCCTCCAGGTCATAACTCGCCCGCAGCACGATATTCGCATCCGCTGCGTAACCGGGTGCCACTGACAGCTTGCTGCCAGTGCTTGTTTCGCCTCGCGAAACACTGCCCGCCTGCCTCGCCATGGCAATCACCGCCACCGACTCCCCCCCGGCCGTCAGCTGATCGATCTGCTGCTTCGCCAGCAGTTTCGCCTGATCCAGGTGCGTCTTGGCCTGCAACCGATCCGCTTCATACGCCATCGAATAGCTATTATCGATCACGAAAACGTGCAGCCCCGTTCGGCTCCCCGCCAGCGATGCAATCGAACTGTCCGCACACCCCATGGGCCTCGCCAGCGCTAACCCGAGCAGCCCCAACACCGCACACCGCGTCACCAGCAGGATGATCTGCTCAAACCGCAGCTTTCGCCGATTCTTCCGCAGCGCCGCCAGCAGATATTCCATCGCCGCCCACTGCACCACCCGATACCGCCGCCGATTCAGAATATGAATGAGGATGGGAATCCCCATCACCAACACCCCCGCCCACAAAAACCCCGGCGTAATCATCCAGGCCAAAGGAACGACAAGCTGTATCGATTCGCTAATCATCCAAGTACTCAACACTCAGCACCCAGTACTCAGCACTCAGCACTCCACACTCAGCACTATTTCATACTGCCCGCTCGCGTCGCCAAGAACCCACTCAAACTCACGTCCAGCATCTCTCCCGTATTCATCCTCGTAAAATCGATCCGCATCCCCCGGCACAACTTCTTGAGCTGCGCCGTCGCTTCCGCCAACTGCTCCATATACCCCTCCCGCAGCGCCCTGGGTTCCGTCAGCAATTCCCCCATCTCCTCCAGCCCCTTGAACAGCGTCACATCTTCGAATGGAAACTCGATCTCCATCGGATCGAGAATCTGGAACACCATCAGCTCATGTTTCTTGTACCGCAGGTGCCGCAGCCCCTTCGTGATCCCATCCAGATCATCAAAAAAGTCCGACAGAATCACGATCAGGCTTCGATGCGTCAGTTTCTCCGCCAGCTGATCCAATACCCGCCCCGTGTTCGTCTTCTTCAGCTGCGGTACCAGGCACAGCTCCTGCGTCACCACTTTCCACTGCCCCGGCGAGTTGCTCGGCTTGAAAAACCGCTTCAGCTCGTTATCAAAAATCGCCAACCCCACCGAGTCCTGCTGTTGAATCGCCATATACGACAACGACGCCGCAATCGCCGTCGCATGATCATACTTCCTCCACAGCGCCCCCTCTGACCCCTGACCCCTCACCCCTGACCCCTCTCCGACCGACCCATACGCCATCGACTCGCTGGCATCCACCACGCAGATCAGATGCAGGTTCGTCTCTTCCAGATACTGCTTCAGGTAGATCTTGTCCGTCTTGGCAAACACCTTCCAGTCCACGTGCCGGATATCATCCCCCGGCGCATACGGCCGGTGCTGCGCAAACTCCACCGAGATCCCCTGGTACGGCGAGCGGTGCATCCCCGTCATCAACCCCTCGACGATCAGCCTCGCCCGCAAATCCAGCGAACTGATCCGCGCCAGCGTCCGTGGGTCCAGGTACTTCCGGTAATCAACTTCCTGAGGAACATTGCTCATGGATGTCACATCTCATTCGCTGCCAACTCCGAGCAACCACAACCATCACACTTCTCGTAGGATGCGATTCAGCGCACGTCGATCGCTTCCCTCTTTCTCCCTCGCCCGGTACTCCGGGAGAGGGTTCGGGTGAGGGTTCAGAGCCAGCTGTACACGCAAACGGGAACTACTCTGGATTCCGTAGGGTGTGCTTCAGCACACCACTTCTGCAAACCCGTTATTCTCGCTCGCCGTCCACGCTCTTATGTCTCCAAACCCAGGGATTCATCCCTAGGTCCCCCTTCAATTGCCAATTGAGAATTGTCAATTCTCAATTGTCAATTAAGCACTGCCAACGTCCTTCGCTTCACCTTCTCCCATAACGCTTGCGGTTTCGCGGACCCGCCAACCCGATTCGCCGATCTTCCCTACGCACTCTTCGCCGGCTCATCCTTCATCACCCGCGTCACGCTCTTATCCAACTCCTCATACTGCTGCCGCGGAATAAACTCGATCAGCTTCTTCACGATCGCGTCGCTCTTCACCCCCTCCGCCTCCGCGTTGAAGTTCGTCACGATTCGATGCCGCAGCACCGGCAGCGCCACCTGCCGAATATCCTCTGTGCTCACGTGATACCGCCCCTTGAGCAGCGCCCTCGCCTTCCCCGCCAGAATCAAATACTGGCTCGCCCGTGGCCCCGCGCCCCACGCCACATACTCATTCACGAAGTCCGGACAATTCCCCTCATGCTTGCGCGTCAGCCGGCTGAACTGCAAGGCATACCGGATCACATGATCCGCCACCGGCACCTTCCGCACGATCTCCTGTAGCGCAATCACTTCTTCCCCGCTGAGCACGTGTTCCAGATCGATCTTCCGCGACTGCGTCGTCAGCCGGACGATCTGAAACTCCTCATCCTCCGTCGGATACCCCACGTGGATATTGAACATGAACCGATCCAGCTGCGCCTCCGGCAGCGGATACGTCCCCTCCTGCTCAATCGGGTTCTGCGTCGCCAGCACATAGAACGGCTGCGGCAGCCGATGCTGCTTCCCGCCCGCCGTCACCTGGTGCTCCTGCATCGCTTCCAACAACGCCGCCTGCGTCTTCGGCGGCGTACGATTGATCTCGTCTGCTAGAATCACATTGGCAAAGATCGGCCCCTTCACAAACCGCATCGATCGCCCGCCCGTCGTCTTGTCCTCTTCAATCACCTCCGTCCCTGTGATGTCCGAAGGCATCAGGTCCGGCGTAAACTGAATCCGGTTGAACGACAACCCCAGCGTCCGGCTCAAGGTCGAAATCATCAACGTCTTGGCCAGCCCCGGTACCCCCACCAACAGCGCATGCCCCCGACAAAACAACGCGATCAGCAATTCCTCGATCACCGCCTCCTGACCGACGATCACCTTTCCCAGCTCGGCCTTCATGTTGTGATAGCCCTGCTGGAGTTTCTCAATCGCAGCCAGCTCGTCCGTGCCCAAATCCGTCGCCTGCGGCTGCACCAGACCAATCTGCGGTTCCATGCTGACTCCTTACATTTCTGCGCCGGCGCCGGACTCCCTCAAGCCCCTCCTTATACGCCGAGCACCCTCGTCAATGACGATCATACACTATACCGTCCCCCCTAGCAGGCGTCCGTCCCGCTTTTCCCCACATTCCCCGTCCTCCTGAATCTCTTCGTCGCTTCGTCGCTCTGTCGCTTCGTCGCTCTCCCCTTCGTATACTCTTCTACGCCATCCCTCAGATGTGCGTTACTTGGAAAAGTTTCATGCCCGAACTGCCCGAAGTCGAAACAGTGGTCCGCACCCTCCGCCCTCACCTCGTGGGGCAAACGATCTCGCACGTCCGATTGCTGCGAACCGACATCCTCCGCACCCCATCAACCGACCTGCCTCATGTGCTTACCGGCCGAACCGTCACCTCCATCGACCGCCGCGCCAAGCGAATCCTGATTCATCTGGATTGTCCCGCCATCCTCTGCATTCACCTCGGAATGACCGGCCAGCTCACGCTCGAAAACCCCGCCACGCCCCTACGCCCCCACACGCACATGATTCTCTCCCTCCGCCATCCCCAGCAAAACGGAGCAACTCAGAACAGAACCATCCCCGAGCTTCGTTTCCGCGACCCCCGCCGCTTCGGCGGCATCTGGTGGCTCGCCAATGGTGAGTTAGCCAACGCCCATCTCGGCCCCGAGCCCCTCACCATCACCTCGGCTCAGCTCGCTCTTCGGCTCGCCAAAACCCGTCGCCCCATCAAGGCCACTCTCCTCGATCAATCCCTCATCGCCGGCCTCGGCAATATCTACGTTGATGAATCCCTCTTCGCTGCCCGCATCCACCCCCTTACCCCCGCCCACGAACTTACCACCGACCAGATCCGCGCCCTCACCCAATCGATCAAGCTCATCCTTCGCCGCGCCATCCGTCACCGCGGCTCATCCATCAGCGACTACATTGACGGCAACGGCCAGTCCGGCCGCTTCCAGGACCTCCACCAGGTCTACAACCGCGAAGGCCTCCCCTGTCCCACCTGCCATTCCCCCATCCGCCGCATCGTCCTCGCCGGCCGCTCCACCCACTTCTGCCCCCATTGCCAACCCCGCTAACACCCCGCTTCTCCATCCCTCACATCACGCTCAACATTCATCGTCCCTCGTTCCCCGTTCATCCTTCGTCGTTCATCATTCCCCGTTCCTCCTTCACCGCTTCCTCCCCTCCCCACCCGCTCAATCACCGCCCGCAATCTCATCACATCCACCGGCTTCGTCAGGTGCTCCACAAACCCCGCCACCCGACTGTTATGGATATCCTCAGCCTGCCCATACCCACTCAGGGCAATCCCCTTCACCGCTCGCCCCATCTCACGCACACGCCGCATCAGTTCCAAACCATCCCCGTCCGGCAGCCCCAAGTCGCTCACCATCAAGTCAAAATCCTCTCGGCTCGCCAAATCCAGCGCTCCCTTCATCGTGTCCGCCGTCTCCACCACGTGCCCATCCAGCTTCAGAACCTGACTCATGACCACCGCTGTATCCACATGGTCCTCGACCAACAGAATCCGTAGCGAGCCTTGTGCCTTGTCAGTCATGCCCCATCGCTCCTGTCTTGTTCACCTCCCCCTATCGATCACATGAAGGTATGGTAGGAGCGCGTACCCACTGAACACCCACTCAATCGGCCGATTTTATCGCGATTTTCTGGATGACTCGCAGTGGTCCAAAGGGGGCTCGGAGAGGTCGGCGCGCGGTCGAATGACGGTCCGCGGTGGATCCCGCGTGTGCTCAAAAGGGGTCGTTTTCAGCCATTCGGCGACCGCAAAATCATTCTGAAGGTCGAACCCATCCCGGGTCTGGAATCCGCCTCCAGCCGCCCCCCACAAGCCTGACACACCTGGTACACAATCGATAGCCCCAAACCCCGTTCCCGCAGCTCCAGCCGTTGTATCGGGTCGATCAGCTTCCCCAACCGCTCCGGGGCAATCCCCGGCCCCAAATCACTCACCCCCAACGCCCAAACCTCTTTCCCCGCCTCGACTTTCATCTCACACCCAATCCGCACCACCCCTCGCACCCCATACTTGATCGCATTATCCAGCAATTCCCGCACACCCGCCGCCAACAGCTTCGGATCCGCCTTAACTTTCACCCCCACCGGCACTTCCACCTGCAACTCATCCCCCTTCGCCGCGGCCGCCTCCGCCAACTCCGCCGCCACTGCTTCAACTACTGGCCCCAACTCCACTTCCTGCACCTTCGGCTCAATCCGCCCCCGCCGCAGACGATCCAGAAACACGTGCCGATCCATCACCCCCACCATGTCCAGAATCGACTTGCGCATAAGACCAAGGTCGGCCAGACTTTCGGCAAACTCCGGCTTGCCAGTCATCTCTCGCTTCAATACCTCCAGCATCAAAATCACCCCATTGAGGCTGCCCCGCAAATCATGCGACAGAAACGACATGTATTTCGCCTGCGCCTCGGCCCCCGCTCGCAACTCCGCCACAATCCGATCCACCACCTGCCCCACCCGCCAAGTCGATTCGCAGTCAACCGCCCGGCACAACGCCATCACCTCATCCGCCTGCAGGGCTCGACCCAACTGGCTAGCCACCTGCCCCAGCAGGATCTGACGTAACACACCGTACGCCCACAGGATGCGGCGGACGTCCGATGGCTTGCCACTCCCATCGGCAACCTCCATCCGATGCCCGTGCTCCAGCCAGTGACCGATACTGGCAAGAACATGACTAGGATCCCCGCCCAGCAACTGAGCGACCTGATCCCCATCCGCCGACACGGTCCCCGCTATAACCTGGCCCCATTCCCACGCTACCCCATCGCTGCAACGCTGTAAAACCCCCGCCAATTCCGCATTGACCGGACAGGTATCCAGTTCAAGATTCTGCATTTCCATAATGTCATATCCTCCCACCTCCTTCCGGCCGATCGGTTCTCTTTCTCTCGAAAAAAACCTGACACCGGTTACACTCAGCTCTAAGTGCCGGCCGCTCGGTGATTACCGACAAAGGAACAACCACCTATGGACTACTTTAAGTTAAACACCCAGATTCTGGACGCCCTGAATCTTGCACAAAATCAGGTCCGAAAGCTCATCCGTAATCACCCCGGATTCTATCCGCTCTACACCGACAAAGGAAAATGGAAACATGACAAGCCCGCCTGGACCCGGTGGTGTGATGGTTTCCTGCCCGGAATGATGTGGCTGTTTCTCGAATCCGGCACGGCCGACAACCCGCAGTTCTGGCGCAGCAAAGCCGAGGAGTACTCCCGAACACTCGAAGAACGCAAGGAGGACCGCGAGGTGCACGACCTCGGATTCCTCTTCTTCCATGGCACCTATAAACGCTGGTACGAAGCGACCCTGCGCGAGAGTAAACCCGGCCACAGCCTGCAAGACGTCGTCGTACGGGCCGGGCAGGTCCTGGCCATGCGGTTTAAAGAAAAGGGCCAGTATCTGCGATCGTTCATCAGCGACGAATCGCTCTTCATCGATATCATGATGAACGTCGGAGTTATCTTCTACGCGGCCAAGCAATTGGGCGATGCCAACCTGATGCGGATCGCCATGCAGCACTGCTTGACCACGCGCCGGACGATCGTGCGTGGCGATGGCTCCACCAGCCACGAAGGCATCTTCGATCTGCAAACCGGCGAATTCCTTCGCCAGACCACCCACCAAGGCTACCGCGGCGATTCCTGCTGGTCCCGCGGCCTGGCATGGTCCCTCTATGGATTCGGCACGTGCTACGAGTTGACCGGCGATGCCCGGTTCCTCAATACCGCCGAGGCCAATGCTCTGTTCTATCTGGAGCATACGCCCAACGATGGCATACCCCCCTGGGATTACGATGCGCCCGCCGAGGGGAAGCTCTCATGCAGCCAGCCCGACTCATCGGCAGCCGCAATCGCAGCGGTGGGCCTCTTCAATCTCGCCAAGCTCTCGCCCGATCGCGTGCGGGCCATGTCCTATCGCGATGCGGCCCTGAGGATTGTGGAAACCCTGACCCGCCCACCGTATCTGGCCAGCGATGATCCCCTCTGGGAAGGAATCCTCAAACGCGGCGTCTACCACATCCACAAAGGGCTCGGCGTCGATGAAAGCGTCATGTGGGGCGAGTTCTTCTTCGTTGAAGCCTTGACCAAGGCGCTGGCAACTTGCCGGGCCAAAGCAACTGAAGGATGACTGAGACGGTTCATTGACCCACTTTCGGTGCATTCTTAGAATCGGCCCCTTCCTAACGGGTCGTTTTGATAAAGGCTTTCTCAATGAGCGATAGCTACATCCAGAATCTGTTTGCAGAGCGAATTGGCGGCAAGAATTACGGCAAGGGGACCGAGATCTATAAGTTCGAGAAGATCAAACGCGCCAAGCGAGCGGCACTGGCTGCCAATCCCGGGGCCGAGTTGATCGACATGGGGGTCGGCGAGCCGGATGAAATGGCGTTTCCCGAAAGCGTCGAGGCGCTCTGCAAAGCCGCGAAGAAGCCTGAGAACCGCGGATATGCCGACAACGGCGGCATGCTCTATAAGCAAGCGGCGGCCCGCTGGTTGGCGAACGTCTGCGGCGTCGAGGGAATCGATCCCGCGACGCAAATCTGTCACTCCATCGGCTCCAAGGCAGCCCTCTCAATCCTGCCGGCCTGCTTCATCAATCCTGGCGACGTCGTTTTGATGACCACGCCCGGCTATCCGATCTTCGGCACCCATGCCAAGTACTACGGCGGCGAGGTCTATCGTCTGCCCCTTCTGGAAAAGAATCAGTTCCTGCCCGATTTGAACAGCATCCCCGCCGACACGCTGCGCCGGGCGAAGGTGCTGGTCATCAACTACCCGAACAACCCCACGGGCGCCTCGGCCACGCCCCAGTTCTTCGCGAACGTAGTCGCGTTTGCCAAGAAGCATCATATCGTGGTGGTGCACGATGCGGCCTATGCGGCGCTGGTCTTCGAAGGCCGGCCCATGTCGATCCTCGCCACGCCGGGGGCGACGGACGTCGCCGTCGAGTTGCACTCGATGAGCAAGGCGTACAACATGACCGGCTGGCGTCTCGGGTTTGTCGCCGGCAATCCGCTGATCGTGCGAGCCTACGCCGATGTGAAGGACAACACGGACTCCGGGCAGTTCCTGGCCATTCAGGAGGCCTGTGCGTATTCGCTGGACCACCCGGAAATCACGCAGAAGATCGCGGCCAAGTACTCCCGGCGAATGGATGGCTTGGTGAAGGTCCTCAACCGCGTCGGGTTCAACGCCCGGAAGCCCAAAGGCTCTTTCTTCCTGTATGTGAAGGCTCCCAAGTCGGCGACGGGGAAGAACGGCCAACCCGTCGCGTTCGAGACCGCCGAGGCCTTCAGCCAGTGGATGATCACCGAGAAACTGATCAGCACGGTGCCCTGGGACGATGCCGGGGCGTATGTGCGATTCAGCGTAACGTTCACGGCCAAAGACCAGGCTGATGAGCAGCGGGTGCTTAATGAAATCGGCAACCGCCTGGATAGCGCCAAGTTTGTGTTCTAGCGAAAACGGGATGCTTCAGCACGCCCCCACATGGATGGTGCGGCGTGCCGAAGTACACTCAACCGTGGCATTGGGGGCGCGGCAGGAGTTGTATGCAGAACAGTCAGCCGATCGTCGCGTATGTCGGGATTGGTTCGAATCTCGGGGATCGAGAAGCGAACATCCGTCGGGCGGTGGACATGCTGCGGCAGACGCCCCAGGTCCAGGTGCAGCGGGTATCGAAACTGCTCGACAACCCCGCACAAGGCGGGCCCGAGAACGCACCCCGGTTTTTGAATGCGGCGGCCGAGGTACGTACAACGCTCAAGCCTGCGGATCTGCTCAAGCGATTGCTTGAAATCGAACAGGTGATCGGTCGGCGTCGGCATATAAAATGGGAGCCGCGGGTCATCGATCTCGATCTGCTGCTCTACGGGAACAGCATTCTCAGCACCGAGAGCCTGATCGTGCCGCATCCCTTGATGCACGAGCGGCGGTTCGTGCTGGAACCCCTGGCCGAGATCGCACCCAATGCAGTGCATCCGGTGGTCCACGTAACGGTGGCCACCCTGTTGCAGAACCTGGCCGGAGGTAAGATTTCAGGCGCGACGCATTCATGATGGGTCCGTGGCCCCTTGTCCGTTGTCCCTCGCAGCCGTTCGCAGTGCAGGACAGGCCATTCAGAACAACGAGCGAGGGGCAAAGAACAATTTCGAGTATGTGTTTTGCGCGGATCCCCTACCCCGGCACTTTCTCAAGCACCGGGCGAGGAGCAATCCGGCAGTTTTGAATCGAGTTGATCCATGAAAGTCGTTCGTACGATTCGTGAGTTCCGTGAAGAACGGGAGAAACTTGGCTACTTGGCACTCGTGCCGACCATGGGTGCGTTGCACGCGGGTCATGTCTCGCTGATGCACATCGCCAAGCAGAATGCCCCGCACGTGGCAGTCAGCATCTTCGTCAACCCGACGCAGTTCGGGCCACGAGAAGATTTCTCCAAGTATCCCCGGCCCATCGAAGCGGATTTGAAGAAGTGCGAAGAGGCCGGGGTGGACCTGGTGTTCAACCCACCGGCCGAGGAAATGTATCGCCCAGGGATGACCGACATTTCCATCGACCTGCCGTCGCTGACCAGCGTCTTGGAAGGCGCCAAGCGGCCAGGACATTTCAAGGGCGTCTGCCAGGTGGTGGCCAAGCTCTTCCACATCTGCCGGCCCAATGCCGCTTGCTTCGGACAGAAGGATTACCAGCAACTCCGCATCATCACGGCCATGGCGGAAGCGTTGGATTGGCCCATCGATATTATTCCCTGCCCGATCGTGCGCGAGCCGGATGGCTTGGCCATGTCGAGCCGAAACATGTACCTCTCCGCAGAGGAGCGACAGCGGGCGCTGTCCATCTCGCGAGCACTCCGAGCCGCGGAGGACGAGGTAAAGGCCGGCTTCAGGCCCACCAATCGCCTGATGACGACCATGCAGCATATCCTGCTGGAGCAGCATCTGCTGGTCGACTATGTCGCGGCAGTCGATCCGATCACGTTCAAGAACGTGATGGACGTGACTGGTCCAACGCTGCTGGCCGTCGCCGCTCGCGTGGGAGCCACGCGTCTGATCGACAACACGGTCGTCAAGCCCGTGTAGTCACTCGGCATTCCAGCTTATCAACGTTCAACAGGGTCGGCCTCAATCCGGGCCGACCCTTCTTGCTTTCGCGGATTCAGTGACGCGAGCGACGAGACCCAATTCACTGCCTATACTTGGATGCGCCCGTTTGCGTCACTGCAGCAGCATAGAGTTCCCGCGTGGATTGGCCTGCGGGCATCCTTGCTGAGCGGCAGATACCGCTATATGCTCCCGCCAGTTTAGCATTAAGGAGTTGAATGAAAATTCGGAAGCATACGGTCGCGACGATTGAATACACCGTGACCGACGAGCAGGGACAGGTGTTGGATACCTCTCGCGGCCGCGGACCTTGGGCTTATCTGCATGGGGTCGGCGGGATCATCCCGGGCATGGAACAGGCGTTGGAAGGCAAGGACACCGGCGAAAGTATTAAGGTGACGCTCCCGCCCGAAAAGGCCTATGGGCCCAAGAATCCGGAACTCATTCAGGCCATCCCGCGAAAGAATTTCAGCGGCGTGGATAGCATCCAGGTCGGCATGAAATTCCGTGCCCAGACCGAAGCGGGCGCTCGCATCGTCACGGTGACCGATGTGAACGACCAGACCGTAACGGTCGACGCCAATCACCCCTTGGCTGGGGCAACCCTCATGATCGAAGCCACTGTGCTCGACGTCCGCGAGGCCACTGAGGAGGAGATCAACCACACGCATGTTTGCCACGGCGACGGCAACTGCGGCGGCTGCCAATAGCAATATATATCAAACCAGCCGCCCAGGTGGACTGATCGACAGAGTGGACCGTGCCGTGGATAGTTCGCTGACAAGGAGCTTCTCATGAATGACCATGTCTTCAAGCTCATCGAACTGACTGGCACATCGACCACCACTTTGGAGGATGCCATTCAGAACGCCATCACGCGGGCCTCGGAAACGCTCCGCGAGATGCGCTGGTTCCAAGTCACCGAAACCCGCGGGGCCATCAAAGACGGGAAGGTCTCGCAATGGCAGGTGACGCTGAAAGTGGGCTTCCGACTGGAAGAGCCCGCCTGACGAATATCCCGGCCAGCAGATGATGCGGGTGACCGAGCGAGAGATCGCATCACCCGCATCATCTGCTCTTTCTTTAGCTCCTCATCTTCGTGAGCGTTGTACGAGACCCACGCTTCATTCCAGCGGCCGAATGCGAATATTGCGGAACTTAACCCAACCGGCGTGGCCTTCCGCGCCATAGGTCTGCAGCCCGAGAACGCCTTCCTGCAGGAACTTGGGCTCCGGCGAAGGATCGTCAAAGTCCACCACGCGAACGCCATTGAGATCCACGATAATGTGCGTGCCCTTGGCGACGATGTGGAGACTGTTCCAGTCCAGCACCTTGCGGATCTTGTCGTGCTCATCCCCCTTGGCCAGCCACTTGTTCGTGTACAGCCCGGCGCAGTATTCCTCCGCCTGCCCCCGCCCGATGTTCACCTGATACCCGCTGCGCCCGCCAATGCCCGGCGTGTTGCGCAGATAGACCCCGGAGTTGTACTTCCCATGCTCGTCGATCATGAAGTCGAGCGTCAGCTCGAAATCCTTGAACTTCTCCGCAGTCGTAAGCAGACCGGACCGCTTCGGATCGCCATCTTGGCCGCCGACCAGGATGCCATCTTCAACACGCCAAGCGGCACTGCCAATGGCTTTCCAACCTTCCAGGGTCTTCCCATCAAACAGCGGCCGCCAACCTGGCTTCTCACCATCCGCTCGAGCACTGCCCTGCAGACCATATAACGAGAACACCGCACATAGAACAACCACCGCCGCAAGAAACGTCTTCATAAGATGCATAACCCGGTTGAAACTGCAAACAACCAACCCTCACCCCCGTGGTTCATCTCCTCAATCAATCGCCTTGGCCTTGATATTCCGGAACTCCACTTTCATCTTCACCCCCGGATGAACCTGCAGCCCGATCGGTGCGGCATTGGGGAACGCCGGATCGCTGTGATCCACCACCTGCTCACCATTCAGCCAAACCTTGAAATTGTCTCCCTTGGCCTGGAACCGGATCTTGTTCCACTCCCCAACCTTCAGCAACTTATCAACGCCCTTGGCCCTCGCCGCTTCGGGGTATTTGCCATGAATGTACAACGAACAGGTCATGTCCTTCTTCAGGCTGCGCGAAACGCCAATCTGCAGCTGGCATTCCGGCTTGCGAACCATGATCCCCGAATCAATTTCACCACTCCACCGGACCTCGGCTTCCACAATCACGTCCTTGTAGGACTTGTCCGTGTAAAGCATCGAGCCCTTGAGCGTCTCGTCATACTGCCCCACGAGAACCCCATCCTCCACGCTCCACCACTTGTTGTCCTGCGGCACCTTCCACCCCGTCAGATCTTTCCCATTGAAAATGGACTTCAACTCCCCATCGGACTCTGCCGCCCAAACACACACCGCCAACCCCAACCCCATCAACGCGCCCACGATTGTCAGCCGCATAGCATTCCTCTCACTTTCAGTGCTTCCCGGCCCAGTGCACCCTTGCGTCCCTTGCACGTTTCTCTCCCTCGCCCGGTACTCTGGGAGAGGGTTGGGGTGAGGGTCCAGAGCCAGGGGTACACCCAAACCGGAACTGCTCTAGTTCGCTTCCACTTTCACCGCCGCATACCCCGCATACACTTCCTGCACCTTCGCCGCCGTCGGATCATCGCCATGGAAATACAGCCGGTAGCGCAAGGTAATCGATTCACCCTTCTTCAGCTGATGCTCGCCCTGCACAAAAAACGCATTGGCTGCAAACAACCCGTAATTGCGCACATGCCAGTGGGTCGGATGCCGCCAGCTGCTCGGGTGGTTCATGATCGCCACGCCGACGATCTTCCCATCGACCACTCCAAAGTCATCCGCCCACGGAGCCGCGTGCTCCCGAACTGCGGGCTCACCCTTGTTCCCCAGCGAATCCACCATCTGCCCCTTCGCCCGGAACGCCTGCTGCGCTCTGCCCGGGTCCGGCGAGGTCATCCCCGTCGCCACACGAACCGCAAACCCGCCCTCCTTCGTCTTGCCCAGAACAACCGGGCCATTGTCCGCCCTCAGCGTGATCGTCCAATCCATCAACACATCCTGCCCCGCGTCGAAGATCATCACATCCTGGATTTCCGTCAGATCCGTCCCCCAGGCATTCTCCGCCACAATCTTCGCATACACCGGCCCATCGCTCTTCTGAATAAACCGCTTGTGCGTGATGGGCACCTTCGACCAGTAATCCTTCCCGTTCACTTCGCCATGGCAGAACCAAACGGAGGTATGATGCGGGTGATCCGTCTCTTCACCGGCCTTCTTCTCCATCGGGTAGGCCCGAGTCATCGATCGCCCCTGCGCGATCACGGGATAGAAGAAGGGCTTCTTGAATTTCTCAAACGCCGGCCCAAAACAATAGCGGGTGACTTCCCGATCCGCCGTAGCAATCGCCAGCCAGCCACCGGGATCTTCCTTCACACTCAGTCCTCCCTTGCCCGACGCCTCCCCATGCTGCACCCGATAGCTCACGCTCTTCCCCGCCGCCAGCGCCGGCACCACCCACCGCACGATCGCCCCGCCCATCGCCGATTCCCACTGGCAAGCGACGCTCCTGCCTCCATCAACTTCGCTCAACACAAACGGCGGCTCCAGCTTCGCCGCCGGGACCAAATACTCCGCCACAATGAACCGCCGATTCTCATCATTGGCGGGAATCGTCAACGTCATGCTCTGCGCCCGCACAGGATTCCAAAAGCTGAGCATGCACAGCACAGGCAAGATCGCCGTAACCGCCCTGCGACCCGTTACACTCAACGCGCATTTCGATGCAATTGCACATGTGTGGAGCATTGGGCTTCCCGTTCGTGTTGAAGGTGCATTCGTCTCGTCTCCAGGAGGAACCTGCCCTTCGGCCAATGGATAACAAACCGGCCATGTGGCCCGGTATACAGAGGTGTTCCTCCTCCTTGATATTCCGTTGACGCCAATCCGTTGACATAAGACACACGGCTGCGAGATCCACAAGGAACTCAACTCCCGACCCCCGTGAAACAGCCGCAGAAGAACGCACTCGGCATGCCCATTCCTTTGGCACCCGCCAGGGCAGTGTTCTCATTTCCGCCCCCTCCCCAAACCCCTCGACTGCATACAAGCCCAGGGATTGATCCCTGGGTTTCTTCCGCGATTGCTCTTCCTTCGCCGTCCCGCCCCCCGGGCTTGCCTTTTGCAGAGCCTATTCGCTGGCTTCAGACCCGCATTCAATATATGCTGCCACGTTATGCAGCAACCACTCTCCACTACATCAAATCAATCGCTCAAATGGTATCAGGGGTTGGATCGCTACTGCTGGGTTGTCCTGTCCATCGCTGCAATGGGATGGCTGTTCGACACGATGGACCAGAACCTCATGAACTTGGTTCGAGCTCCCTCGGTAAAAGATTTGCTCGGGCCCCAAAACTACAGTACCCCCAAGGCGCTCAATGATGCCGTCCAACAGGTCGGCGGGTACATCACCGCAATCTTCCTGTTCGGCTGGGCCATCGGCGGGTTCATCTTCGGCATCCTCGGCGATCGGATCGGTCGCGCTAGGACGATGGTCCTGACCATTCTCATTTACTCGCTATTCACCGGCCTGAGCGGCTTGGCGCAGAATTGGCATCAATATGCCATCGCTCGCTTCCTCTGTGCCTTGGGGGTAGGCGGCGAATGGGCAGCCGGGGCATCGCTCGTCGCCGAGGTCTTCCCCCAACGTTCCCGCGCCATGGCTCTCGGGTTCCTGCAGGCCCTCTCCGCCGTGGGCAATATGATGGCGTCAACGATCACCCTCGCCCTCCAGGATCTGGATGCTCGCTGGCGCTGGGCCTATTTCGTCGGGGCCATCCCCGCTCTGCTGATCTTCTGGATTCTCAAGAGCGTCAAGGAGCCCGAAGCCTGGTATGAAGCCAAGAAGAATGCCGACATCGGAAAGGAACTGGGCGCTTACGGCGAACTGTTCACCAACCCCAAGCTCCGTCGCAACATGATCGCCGCCATCCTCCTGGCGACCGCCGGCGTCGGTGGCCTCTGGGGCGTCGCGTTCTTCTCCACCGACATGATCCGCGGCGAGTTGCTCGCTGGCGGCCTCGATCCCAAGCAGGTTGGCCCGCGCACCAGCATCATGTTCCTCTTGCAACAGGCGGGCGCCTTCGTCGGCATCTATCTCTTCGCCGCGTTCTCCGAAAAACTCAACCGCCGCGGGGCTTTCGCCCTTTGGTTTGCCCTGGCTTGGGGCTCAATCCTCGCTTACTTCTGGACCCTCCATGGCGCCGGCGCTAATGCCTTCACTTACGCCGTCTTCCTGGCCCCGATCCTTGGCTTTTGCACCCTCGGCCCGTTCTCCGGGTACACCGTCTACTTCCCGGAACTCTTCCCCACCCGGCTTCGCAGTACCGGTTGCGGCTTCGGCTACAACGCCGCCCGCATCACCGCGGCCATCGCGCCACTGATGCTCGGCCACTTGGCCTCCACCCTTGGCGGTTACCCCCAGGCAGCCACCGCCGTCTCCTTCGTCTACATCCTCGGCTTCATCGCCCTCTTCTTCGCCCCCGAAACCAAGGGCAAACCCCTCCCCACCGACGAGGATTTCGAAATCAAGCAGCCCAGCCTTGAGCCCGCCCTGTCGAACACGGAGTCGAAATGAAATTCGGCATCTGCAACGAGCTCTTCGAAAACTGGCCCTGGGAAAGGATCTGCGACTTCGCTCGTGAGGTCGGCTACCACGGCCTCGAAGTCGCCCCCTTCACCCTCGCCGACCGCGCCGAACGGATCCCCTCCCATCGCCGCACCGAGCTGCGCAAAGCCGCCGAATCGCGCAACCTGGAAATCATCGGCCTGCACTGGCTCCTCGTAAAACCCCCGGGAATGTACATCACACATCCCGACCCCCGCATCCGCCAGCACACCAGCGACTACTTCGTCGAACTGGTCAACCTCTGTGCTGACCTCGGCGGCAAAGTCATGGTCCTCGGCTCCCCAAAACAGCGAAACCGTCTGCCCGGCGTGAAACTCGCCCAAGCCTTCGACTATGCCGTTGAGGTCTTCAAGCCCTGCCTCGATCCCGCCGCCCGTCGTGGCGTCACCCTCGCCATCGAACCCCTCGGCGCCAAGGAAACCGATTTCCTCATGTGCGCCGCCGACGGCATTGAGCTCATCGAACGCCTCAACCACCCCAACTTCCGCCTCCACCTCGATGTCAAAGCCATGAGCCAGGAGTACAAATCCATCCCCCAGATCATCAAGGAATCCGCCCGTTACCTGGCCCACTTCCACGTCAACGATCCCAACCTCCTCGGCCCCGGCATGGGTGAGGTGAAATACGAGCCCATCATCGCCGCCTTGCGCGAGGTTGGGTATGATGGTTGGCTGTCGGTAGAAGCCTTCGATTTCAAGGCCGGCGCCGAGCGCATCGCCCAAGAAAGCATCCGCTATCTTCGGCAAGTTGCAGACGCTGCAGCATGAGGAGCTGTTTCCGCATCTCCACGCCGGGTTCGGAGCTACGCGACGACCCGGATCTCCTCGCGGTTGTGACGAGGAACGACACATTCTCGGAGGTTGATGTATGGGCAAAGCCGTTGTCGATCCCGCAGAACTCAGGCGGTTCGCACAGGACCTGACCCGATTCAACATGGAACTGCAAAGCCTCATGGCGGGCCTGAACGCCAAACTGGCCGCCCTCGAAAGCACCTGGCGCGACCAGGAACAGCGCAAGTTCGCCGAGGCCTTCCAGCAGACCGCCAAGGCCTTGGGTTCCTTCCTCGAGGCCTCCCACCAACACGCCGCCTTCCTGAACAAGAAAGCTGGCCTGGTCGAGGAGTACCTGAGGCAACGCTAGTACGTGGAAACCCGAATGACGAATGACCGAATGTCTAAAGAAGCCCCAATGACCGAATGACGAATGACGAAAGGACGAAGGAGATCCTTGGTTCTTTGCAGTTGCCCTCTTCTCCCTCGCCCGGTACTCCGGGAGAGGGCCAGGGTGAGGGTTCGAAGCCAAGTGTCCATCCAAACGAGAACCGCTCCAGCGGCGGATCACCCACCGGCCACCCGCAAAGGACAAAGAACCCCTTTCGTCATTCTTTAGACATTACGGCTTCGTCATTGGGGCTTCTCCCCCTACCACTTGAGCCATTTCACCTCGCTCACCTCATATTTCACATTCTCCGCCTGGGTGTTGCACCCGATCTTGATGGCTTTGATCTTCTGGGGATTGAGCCGGCCTTCGGGATCGGGCAGAGACCAGCCGGCGCCGAGGATGGCGTCGCTGAGGATCACGGCGGCGTCGATACTCTGGCCGGGCTGGGGTTGCACGAGCAGATCGCCAACGTAGCTGGCGCCGTTCTCTTTGACGAAGATCACCCGGTATTGGGCTTTGCCCTCAATGGCAGCGAGCTTGAAGTGCAGCGCGGTCACATCGCCCGTGGGTCGTTCATCGGGGCGGAAATCCAGGCGGGGATAGATCCAGCGGTCACCGGGGCCGAGCTTGGCCTCCGCTATGATTCCGCCGCCCTGCTTTGGAGAGAGCTTCAAGGTGGATCCGCCGGAGATCTCCTGCTGCCATCGATCCGCCTCGGCCGCGGCACCGATCGGCAACGTCGCTTTCTCCGGTAGTTTCACTGGCTCCGGCTGCAGGCGGATCGACAGGGTCGCCTGGCCCATATCGCCAAAATCGCCACGGATAACAATCGCCTCGACGGGCTTTTCGATCGGCCCGCTGCAATCAACGGTCAGGGGCAGTTCCTTTCGATCACCCGGCAAGATTTCCACAGCCTCTGCTATGTTCATCTTCCATGTTGCAGGCCCACTGACGGCCAGTTTGCCCTTGGCCACGCGATTGCCAAAGTTGTAGACGAAGACGGGGATGGTTTCCGGCTTCTGCGAAGAAACGCGGTACGCCGAGCGAGAGAGGACCATCTGGTCCGCCGGTCGAGTCGCCTGGAGCACGATCGGCGATGGCCGGCCCTCTTTCCATGCCGGTTGCTGCGACGCCGGCGTCAGCGTTTTCCCGGCCAGCGATCCCACCGGCATCACCACATAGACCGGCCGACTCACTTGGATCTTCCCATCGGCAATCGCCATCGGCCGGCCAAGATGATCAAATACCTCCGCCGAATCACTTACGCTAACCGTCTCTTCCTGCTTGCTCCACATGACGAGCACTTCCCACTCTTGGCCATCGGGCCTAGCGCGGAAAGCGTAGGTCTTCAAATTCCCATCGATCAGCTTTCCCATGGGTTTGGCATCGGCCAGCAGCCGCCCCACCGCCGCCATCGCCACGAAGGCGGGCCGGGGCGTCAGGTCGGCACGCAGGATCCCAAACTGCGTCTTGCCCTCGGTGTAATGCGGCAACATGAAATAGAACGCCACCCGCGGCCCCTCATGCAACGACGCCGCCATGACCTTCGCCACGCGCTCGGCCTGTTCCCGCTGATTCTCCTCGCTCAGCTCCTGCTTCTTCTCATCGCCTGACCACTGCACTGGCATGCTGAATTCCGTCACCCACAAGGGTCTGCCGGCGCAGATCGCTCGGAACGAGGCATACCATGCCGGGTATTGATCCATCGCGATGTAATGATGCAGATCGCAGGTATCAAAATAGGGCCAAGCCTCGTTGGCGGCCAAGTCATCCAGCGTGGCCTTGCGATTGATCGCAAAGACGTTCAGGCTCGCGATCACCTCGGGATTGCCCTCCTTCAACCCGAGGTACGCCGCCTTCTGCAGCGACGCCATCTCCGCCCCGGTGTGCCCGCCAAACACATCGATATCCGCCTCGTTCCAAGGCTCGAACGCCAGCACCTGCCCCTTCCATCGCCGGGCCATCTCGCGATAGAAGCGGTGCACATCGCGCAGATCCGGGGCAAATCGTTTCGGCTCGCACCCGGTCCATGCCGGGGCAATGTGATTTACCTGCAAGATCCGCAACCCCGCTGCCGACTGAATCCGGGCGGATCGATCGTATCGATTCGGCCCGGCGATCTGCCCCTTGGCCGGCTCCATCTCGCCCCAGTTCAGTCGATCGCGCACCCAGTTGATCCCCGCCAGCGCACAGAAATTCGCGGCGGTGGTCATCTGCTGCTCATCCCGATAAAACCACGACATCGCCACATCAATCCCGATGGGCGAATCAGCCGATGGCCGAACTTGCAGCGGCGTCAGCACGCCAATAGCGATGCGATCGTCCCCGCCCTTCGGCTTCAGTTCGTAATACCCGGCCGGCAACTCCCCGAGTTCGACTTTTCCCTGCGCCGCCTGCCCCTCTTTGATGAGCTTGCCATCATAGTCCACCAACTGCCAGTCGGCCGCCTCCCCCTTCGGCAGCGGCACGGTGACACTCTCGCCGGCCAGGAAGATATTCCCCGGATGCGTCGCCAGCGGCCGCACCGCCGGCTCCGCTGCGCCAGCGAACCTGGCCACGAACCCCACCAGGCAAACCACGAGCATCCACCATCGCCTCGACGTGTGCATCCTGTACCTCCTTAACCAGAATGCCCAGCCTATCCGCAAATATGCTCGGGATGAAGCGAATTGAGAAGCGGATGCCAGAAAAGAAAACCGCCAAGAACGCCAAGTTCTGTTTTGAACTTGGCGTTCTTGGCGGTTCTATCGGTTCTCAGGTCCGGAACAACGTAGGCCAATCGCAAACGTGATCACACGGTTGCCGCAGCGTTCTCTTCCTGCTTCTGCGGCTGCGGCGTCGATTCCGTCTTTGGCGATTGGATCTTCCGGATCAGCCGCAGCAGTCCATCCAGAATCGTCAGCGGATGCGGCGGGCAGCCGGGTATGTACATATCCACTGGAACAAGGCCTTGCACGCCATTGCGAACATCCGGGCTGCCCACGTACGGGCCGCCGCTGATCGCGCAGGCGCCGATCGCAATCACGACTTTCGGCGCCGGCACCGCGTCGTAGGTTTCCTTCAGCGCCAATTCCATGTTCTTCGAGATCGCGCCGGTCACGACGATGCCATCGGCATGGCGTGGCGAGGCAACGAACTGGATCCCAAATCGCGACAGGTCCCACCCCACCGTGCCCAGCACGTTCGTATCCAGATCGCAGGCATTGCAGCTTCCCGCCGCCACCTCGCGCAGCCGCAGGGCCCGGCCCATGATGCGATGCAGTTCCTCGGCCATCCCCTCGGCCACCTTCAATTCCTGCCCGCTGAGCACCAGGTCTTCGCGACGATTCACCGCCATGCGGTAATCCCGCGTATAAGCGACCGCATGTTCCGGGCAGTTCTCGACACACGCCGTGCAGAACACGCACTTGCCCAGATCGAGCTTCAGTCCGTTCTTGGGCGAAATCGCCGCCGCCGGGCACACCTGTTCACAGGCGCTGCACCCGCTGCGGCACTTATCGGGGCGGATCTCCAGCCGGCCACGATACCGATCCGACAGCGCCGGCACCTCAATCGGAAACCGATTGGTCTTGTACCCCTGATGCAGCCGCGTCTGAAGTATCTTTAACATTCACCGCTCCTCACCAGCCACTATCCACTAGCCACTACCAACTACAGATCATGCCCCGCATAGCTCAGGTTGAAGCTCTTGTTGCACAGCGGGAAATCCGAGATCGCCTGTCCGCGTAACGCTTGCGCCAATCCGAACCAGTTGTGGATCGACGGATCTTTCACTTTCACGAAGGACAGCCTGCCGGCATCGTCCGTGAACGCCACGTGCGCCACCTCGCCGCGCCAGGCCTCCGCCAGTCCAACCGCCACCGAGCCCGGCTTGAGCGACTGCACCGGCGTCGAGATCTTCCCTTCCGGCAGGCGCTGCAGGATGTCCAGGAGGAACTCAAGCGACCGCTGCACTTCCAGCCAGCGTACGACGGCGCGGGCATATACATCGCCGGTCTTCTCAATGGCCACGGGAATGTGGGCGAACTGATACACCCCAAACGGATGGTCCCGCCGCACATCGCGATCATAGCCACAGGCGCGTGCCACCGGCCCGACCAGGCCGATCTGCATCGCCTGTTCCTTCTTCAGCGCCCCGGTCCCTTCAAATCGCGCCAGAACCGACGCTTGCGAGAACAGCAGTTCCAACACCTCAAGCGTTTCCCGCTGCAGGCCAACCAGCTTCTTGCGCATCCGCTCGGCCCGCTCGGGTTCAATGTCGTAAACCACTCCACCCGGCCGAACCAGATCGCGGCCAAAGCGATTGCCGCAGATCTCCAGCGTGAGATTCAAATACTCGCCGCGCAACCGGCCCAGATACGACGCGGTCGGCAGGAAGCCGATGTCCATGCCCATCGCCCCCAGATCGCCCACGTGATTCGCCAGCCGCTCCAGTTCCAACGCGATGCCGCGAATCGCCGCCGCCCGGGAACCGATGTTCACCCCGGCCAGTCCTTCAATCGCCACGCAATAGGCCGTGCCGTGCCCGATCGAGGTATCGCCGGCGATCGTCTCGGCCACCTTCGCGCATCGCGTCGCATTCGGATGCTGCAGCAGTGGCTCCGCACCGCGATGCTGATACCCGAGCACAATCTCCAGGTGCAGCACCTCTTCACCGTGGCACTGGAAGCGGAAATGCCCGGGCTCGATGATGCCGGCGTGCACCGGGCCCACCGCCACCTCGTGCACCTCTTCGCCTTCCACCCGATAGAACGGGTAATGGCCCGGGATGGGCAGATTCGCATCGAACGGCCCCCACGGCTGGGCGGTCCCGTTGTCCGTGCCATGGTAGCGCAACGCCTTGAGCCACGGATGGCCCAGCGGATTCACGCCATACTGCTCGGCGATCTCCCGCTCGAACGCCTGCGCCGCCGGCCACACCGGTGTCACCGCGGGATAGGTCAGATCCTTCTTGGGCAGATCCACCGCGCACATTTCCAACTGACCGTCCACATCCAGCGCCACCAGCGCGTACAGCCGCACCGAGTTGTCCGGTTGTCGCCGGCCAAACATCTGCGCCAGCCTCCCGCCGCGGTTGCGTGCCCCGGCCAGGTGCTCCGCCAGGTCCTGCCGATCCACGCGGGGAATGTCGCGTTCCAAAACACACTCGCCTTGGCGAATGCTGATCCACTGTGCGCCAAACTCGCTCATGGCCGGCCCTCCTGCTGCATTGTCACCGCAACCGAAGCCATCTTGGGGGCTGTATCCAACGCCTTGGCTGCATCACGCAACGCGTCACGCAACCCCTGGGGTTGATACACCGAAATCGACAGGGCCAGGACCGCCATCCCCCCCGCCGCCAGCAGCATCACCGGCTGCCGCCACCACCAGCCCGGCGTAGACTCGGAAACCGGCTGGGCTTCCTTCGTCGGCTCGCCGAACGCCATGGGCAGCATCGCCGTCATCACCCCGATGAACACCACCGACAGCGTCAGGACGAACAACCCCGCCACGCACCACTGCGACTGTTGCACCGCCGCCAGCAGGATCCCAAATTCGCTGTAGAACATCCCGAACGGCGGCAGCCCCGTCGTCGCACACAGTCCCAGCAGAAGCAAAATGCCCACCAACGGATACCGGTGCACCGCACCATGCACTTCGCTGATGCGGTTCGTCCGGTAGATTCGCCAGAGGACCCCCGCCACGAAGAAGAGGACGGCCTTGTTCAACGTGTTGTGCATCGCATGCAGCATGCTGGCCGCCTGCCCGGTTGCGCTGATCCCTACGCCCAGCACCAGCACGCCCATGTGCTCCACGCTCGTGTACGCCAGGATCCGGCGATAGTCATTGTTCCCGATGATGAAGACTCCCGCCACGGCGATGGACAGCAGCCCGAACACGATCATCCAGAACCCGGCAAACGCCACCTGCCCGGCCGCGGCAACCACCTGGTACATCCGCAGCACGCCGATGAACGCCCCGAGCGTCACGCCGCCGGCCAAGAGAGCTGCCGCCGGGGGCGGCGCCTCGCCATACGCATCCGGCTTCCAGCTATGCAGCGGCGCCAGGCCCATCTTCGTCCCAAAACCAACCAGCGCCAGCAGGAATCCCGCCCGCAGCCAGTTCACATCCAGCTTGCCATGGACGGCATTCTCCACCAGCGTGCTGATCATCAACGGCGCCTTCGACTCGACCCCGGTCGTCGCCAACGCCACGCAGAACACGCCCATCAGCGCCAGCGCGATACCCACTGAGTTCATCAGCAGGAACTTCCACGTCGCCTCGAGTGCCCGCGGGCCCAGGCGGAAGTAAATCAGCGGTGTCGCGGCCAACGAAGAGGCTTCCAACGCCACCCACAGCACCCCCAGGTGGCCACTGACACACACCAGCGTCAGACACGCCAGCAGCGCCAACATGCACGCCTGGAACACCCGCGTCGATACCATTGCTTTCTGGTGGTATCCCACAAAGTAGATCGACGTCGCCAGGAACAGCACGCTGATGAGCGTGATGAACAGGTGCGACAGCGCATCAACCTGGAGCATGCCCATCGGAACGATTGGCTCAGCCCAGCTCCGCATCACCAACAGCAAGTGCGCCGCTGCGCCGGCCACGAGCGCCGCTCGCCGCTGCCCGCTCGAGGGCAGCGCCAGGCACAACACCGCAAACGGTATCGGTATCAGTACAAGCCAGAGTATCACGTCAGACTTCCTTCAGTTGGTCCAGTTCATCCGTATCCATGTGGTCGAACGTCCGGCGAATGTGATAGACCACGATCGCCATCACGAACACGCCCACGAACACGTCCAGCAGAATTCCCAGCTCCACCAGGATCGGCATCTGCCGCACCAGCGTCAGGCCGAACAGGAAAATCCCGTTTTCCAGCACCAGGTACCCGATCACCTGCGTAATCGCCTTGGTTCGGCTGATCAGGATCAGCATGCCAATCAGCAGCGTCGAAAGCGCCACCGGCACCAGCAATTCCGAAATCGGGTGACCCGGAAGCGGCAACTGCCCGCCAAGGGCAAAGCATCCCGCGATCATCGCCGCCCCAACCAGCACCGACGCGGTGAATCCGATGAACGGCTCGATCTCACGCTGGATCTCGCTGGTGCGGATCGTCCGCCGCAGCAGCCAAGGGATCAGGATCACCTTCAGGCCCACCGTCCCCAGCAGCATGAGCAGGCCGTGCATCCCGACGCCTTCCCCATGGGCTGCCTCGGCCAGCATCGGCAGGATCGAAATCACGACGCATTGCGTCGCGAACAGCCGAATGCACGTCGCCAGTCGCCCCGCCGCCAGCATCGCCAGATCCGCCAGCAGCACGAGCACCAGAATTCCATCAATCGTCGAATCGATATTCATGACTTACTCGCCCCACAATCCGCTTCACTTCGTGCCTCCGTGCCTTCTCCCATTCACTGCTTGGCCAACACCAGCAGCACCGCCAGGCCCGCCAGCACAGTCGCCCCGGCCAAAAGCAGCGGCACCCGGTTCAGACGAAGCCTCGCCATGCTCGACTCAATCACGCCGACCA
>JBLNDH010000121.1:0-3573 GCA_050261455.1 Bacillota bacterium | reverse complement strand
CCTTTCGTCCGGGCAGCCGTTCTATCAGATCGGAAGCGATCAGGGTCTGCTCAACGAGCCGGTGAAGCTCGACCAGTTGACTCTGGGACCCGGTGAGCGGGCCGATGTAATCCTGGACTTCTCCAAGATGAAGGGGCAGACGATCATTCTACGCAACGATGCCAGGACGCCCTTCCCCGCTGGCGACCCGGTTGACCCAGAGAGCGTCGGGCAGATCATGGCGTTCCGGGTGATCCAGCCGCTGCAGGGAACCGACCGGAGCGTGATACCCGCGACTTTGCGCCCGGCGCCGATCGCACAGCCAACGCTGGAACCAAGCCAGACGCAGCCGACCGTGCGCCAACTGCTGCTCTTCGAGGGCAAGGACGAACTGGGACGGATTATGCCCCTGCTCGGAACCGCCAGGGATGGAGCGATGCAGTGGGGTGATCCGACCACCGAGAACCCACATCTGAACGACGTGGAGATTTGGGAAATATACAACACCACCGTGGATACCCATCCGATCCACCTGCACTTGGTCCATTTCCAAGTCTTAAACCGCCAGAGGTTCACCGCCACCCAGGACCCGGACACTGGGGCGCTGACCAACATCCGGCTAATGGGCTCGCTGAGTCGCCCGCAAGCCAACGAGGCCGGGCTGAAGGACACCGTTCAGATGCCCCCTGGGCAGGTCACACGCATCATTGCTAAGTTCGATAGGGAAGGTGAATACGTGTGGCACTGCCATATCCTCTCACACGAGGATCACGAGATGATGCGGCGGATTGAGGTGCTGCCCGAGCGTGTGCCAACGAGTGCGGATTCGGCTAACGTGGCCGCCCCAGCGGCGCCAGCGACGGTCTTCAGCACCAAGCCCATCACGGCCGGTCTGCCGATGCGTGAGGACCCGCTGCCGACTCCGGCAGCGCCAGTCTCGTAGAGCAGACTTGTGGATACTCAGAGAATAAAGAAGGCGACCGAATTCCGGTCGCCTCTTCAATGCCCAGGACAGGATTTGAACCTGCACGCCCTTGCGAGCGCTACCACCTCAAAGTAGTGCGTCTGCCAATTCCGCCACCTGGGCTACTCAGATGAATTTTCGATCCTGATTATATGAAATGCCTCGTGTCTGTCGAGAGGCGCTTCAGGCTTTCTACTCCAGGGCTGCGAACTTCTGCAGCCGCGCAACCAACTGGTCCATATCGTACTTCTCGGACAGGCTGATTGGCAGGAACATCCCCTGGTTGTGATCCGAGGCGATGATCAGATGCCGGGGCCCGTTCACCTGGTATCCTTCCTCTTGAGGCTGATGGCCTGTCACGAGGATCGAAGCCTCCATCTTATCCGCAAACTTCGCCGCCGCTTCCGAGCTCATGTGCCGGCCCCAGATCAACTGGTATACCGGCCCCACCTTCCGTGCATAGTCCGGCCCGGTCAGCGGCCGATGGAAAATGTTGAAATCAAACCCTTCCAGCTGACTGTCGATCGGCAGGCTGTGGCAGCAGAAAATGCCATTGGGCGTCTGAATGCCCAGCGGCAGCGAAAGCAGAAACTGCTTAACCGCCACCTCCACATGGTCGGCTCGGGCACCAAATACCTCTTTAATCCCCGCCGAAAACGCTTCACAGACGCTGTAACCCCCCTTCATGATCCCTTCGCCGTGGATCTGGGCCAAATCATGATTGGCCAGCAGGAAATGCACCTGCCCCGGGAAATCGCATTTCAGTTCCGCAGCCTGGAAAAGCATTTCCCAGCTTCCCTCGGCGCCATTGCTGTTAAAGCGATCGCCGTGAAGCAGTTCCTGGAGAACCAGGTGCCGCCGGGGGTTGTTTTCCAAGTCGGCCGAGTGAAGTAACTTGTCGAAGTTCCGGCGATGGTCGTGCATGTCGCCGGCGATCCAGACTTCGCCCTCTTCGGGCAGCCTGACGAGGTTATAAGACCTCAACGGGCTGATCTCGTTCTCTTCACTGGCGATGCTAAACGCTTCGATGACACGCTCTGGGCTGGGAGGCATAGATGACATTGGTAGTGTGCTCTGAGGCGTTCGTCAACTCGCTGCTAACTATATACTCCGCCATTCCCTAATTGATGTGCCCTTTCCCATTTTGCCTTTGAGCAGGCCTATAATCCAGAGGTTGTGTCGCATTCTCATTGTTGAAATGGCACTGCGACTACCGGGCGGGCGTGGGTACCGAGCGATTCCCGCCTTAAGCCGCCTTTGGGTAATGGTGTTCCATTTTGGACTGGTGCGCCCCTAGAGTAATAGTTGGAGCAACTACATGACCGTCGCCAACGATGTAATGAAACCCGCCGGTATGAAACCCCCGGCGCCCCTCTCCGCAGAGGAAGCTCGCAAGGCCCTGCGGATGATGATGCTCATTCGCCGTTTTGAAGAACGCACCTATCAGGAGTACACCAAGCCGGGCCAGCGAATCGGTGGTTTTTGCCATCTCTACAGTGGTGAAGAAGCCGTGGCGGTGGGCGTTGCCACGGTCTTCCAGAAAGGCAGAGATTACCTGGTCAATGCCTATCGCGATCATGGCCACTCCCTGGCCCTGGGCATGGAGCCACGGACGGCGATGGCGGAGCTATTCGGACGGGCCACCGGGTCCTCCAAAGGCAAAGGCGGCTCCATGCACTTCTTCCAAGTGGAAGTGGGCAACCTCGGCGGCCATGGCATCGTGGGGGGGCATATTCCGCTCGGGGCCGGTGCGGCTTTCGCCTGTAAGTACAGGAAGACCGGCGGCATCTGCTTTACCCTCTTCGGTGATGGCGCCGTCAATCAGGGTTCCTTCAATGAAGCGATGAACCTGGCCAGTCTCTGGAAACTGCCGTGCATCTTCATCTGCGAGAACAACGGCATGGCCATGGGCACCCAGGTCAACCGCTCCAGTGCCGAACCCGACTTGGCCAAACGCGGCTGCGGATACGCCATGCCCTACAAGAATGTCGATGGCAATGACCTGGACCTCGTCGTGGAGGCATCCCGAGAGGCAGCCGACCGCGCTCGCGCAGGGCACGGCCCCAGCTACCTGGTCATGAACACCTACCGCTACCGCGGGCATTCCATGTCCGATCCGCAAAAGTACCGAACCAAAGAGGAACTGGAACGGGCTCGCCAGCGCGATCCGATTCGGCTTTACGAAATGCGCCTTCGTAGCCGGGGCATCATTGACGATACGATCCTGTCGCAGATGGAACGCGAGGTCAACGATATCGTCAATGATGCCGTCAGCTTCGCCGACAGCAGCCCGCATCCGGATCTGAGCCAGCTCTACGCGGACGTGCTCTCCGAGACGTATCCGCTGCAGAAATAGCATTCGTTATCAGTCCTTCGTCCTTTCTTCTGTTCCTTGTCCCTGGGCGGCCACTGTCCGCGCAGGACCAAGGACAAAGGACAGAGGCCCAAGAACAAGAAACAGCGATCAAGGACCAACGGTCATGCCAGTTATCCAATACCGACAAGCCCTTCGCCAAGCGATGACGGAAGAGATGGAACGCGACGAAAACGTATTCCTGATGGGTGAAGAGGTCGGCGAATACAACGGTGCCTACAAGGTCAGCGAAGGGATGCTCGCTCGTTTTGGCCCG
>JBLNDH010000120.1:0-5767 GCA_050261455.1 Bacillota bacterium | reverse complement strand
AGCCGCCGACCACGCTTCCCAGTACTGTGCCCAGCCCTTGAACGTCCGGAAAAGCGGAAATGGGCGACGAAGTTTTCGAATTGCCGCACGCCTGCCGACGGTATAATGATAAAGTCGATTCGATTTCTCAGAGGTGAGTCATGAAAGCAACCCGGCCGAGCAAATGGATTCTCGCGGCGGCGATCGCTGCCCTGCCGATATTCGCACCTCATGCGAATGCCCAGTATCGAGTCAATCAGAATGGCGGCGCGTTGGATGCCAATAATCGCGTCGGCAGTGGGGGTGTGAATACGCCGACCTCGCCGCAAAGCGGACAGCCGACCGGGAATCAGATCGTGACCGGGAACGTCACCTCCGGCCGCGAGTTCCGCTGGGGCAATACGACGGTTGTGGGCCCGGGTGGACAGGTTATCACCCGCAGCAACCAGCCGTATTTCGATCAACGGGATTTCCAGGGCAACGTCGCCGGGTCCAACGTGGACAACTTCATCAAGAACTCGGCCGGCGTCCCCGGGCCCAACCAGGGCCAGGTTCTCCCCAATCAGGCGCAGGCGTTCTACGGCACGCGGCTGGCGGAAGCGCCACCCCCCGGCTTCGCCGAGAAGGGCTACACCGGAACCTATACCCCCGTCAGCAAGCCGATGATCGCACGCGATCAAGGGCTCCTTCCGCGGCCGGGCATGTTTGACTCCTCACCCTTCCTCGAGACGCCCAGTGGCAATGAGCTGTTCCTCGGCGTGCAGGACCCGATGACCAATCGGCCCAGCATGTTTTCGGCTTCGCCGCTTTTGGGGCTGCGACCTTGGAATCCCAGCCAATCGACCGATGGAACGATCGTCTCTCCGTACAATTTCAGCCAGATGAATGCATTGGATCGGCTGCGGATCGACCAACGCAGCATCCTGCAGATGCGTGAGGAACTGAACAAGTCGGCGAATCAGGGCAACAACCCGGACTCGCCGGATTCGATTGATCCCTCCAAAGCCCCTGCGGGAGGGCTGGCCAAGCCGCTGCCGACGCCCTTTGATGCTCCCGAGAGTCCCTCGCTGGGCGGCAAGGCGATCGATTCATCAATCGCCAGCAGTGCCATCTCCGGAGCCGTGCGACGCGATCAGAGCATGGGCTCGCGGTTTTACACCTCGCCGGTGCAGCAGAGCAGCCAGTACGCCGAACTGCAGCGACGGCTGGAACGATACAATGCCGACCGGCAGTTGACCGATGAGGATCGTCAACGCGAGTTCCTCAAGCAACTGCAAGCCAGACAGAGTGCCGAGAAGACGGCGCAGCGGTCTGCCGATCCGGGTTTGTCGGCCATATCCGGTTCGCAACGGACGGCGGGCCTTGGCCAACCTGGCGGGGTTTCGTCGGGGTTGGCCCCGTCTCAGCCCATGCCGGTCAAATCGCTCGCGGACGGGATCAAGGCGCCGAGATTGGCTCAGACATTACGTCAGGCCGAAGAATTGACCAAGCAGGGCAAGTTCGCCGACGCACTGGACCGATACGTCGTCGCCGAAGCCGTCGCCCCCAATAATCCCTTGATCTGGCTGGGCAAGGCCCATGCTGAACTTGGGGTCGGTTACTATCGCCCTGCCGAAAACGACCTGCGGACAGCACTGACCGAGGACCCCTCTTTGCTCATGGGCCGATATGACCTGAAGGGCATGCTGGGACAGGAGCGGCTTGAGTTCCTCGTTCGAGATTTGAAGGAGACCGCCCGGAAGCAGGAGACCGATCCCGCTCCCACATTCCTGCTGGCGTACCTGGCCTACAACTCCGGAAGCGAGTCCTCCGCAGGGCTGTATCTGAACGAGGTGGAGAAGCGGATTGCCGACAGAAACGATCCGGAATCGATCAGTTACCGCAACCTCGTCAAACAACTTCGCACGCACTGGAACCTGAGCGGCGAAGGAGTGGACCGCGCCGGCTCGGCTGGGCAGGCCATGTTGCTGAGCGAAGTCCTCGGACAGTTTGAAAGTGGCAACGTAGCCTCAGCCACCCTGACCCGTGATGCCTTGGTCGGCGAGTTCCGCAGCCCCGTGGCCACAGCCGGCAACAAGGAGCCCGTGCGGACGTTCAAGACTCCCCTGCCCGCCGGAGCCGCCACCGGTCCTTTGGCCAAGTGGCTGCAGGACCACAGCAAGGGTGTAAACCTGAGAATCGAGACCGATACGCCGACGACACAGCCAAGCAAGTGACGGCAACTACAGCGAATCTCGATTCCATGCTGCAAGCCAAATTGAGCAGTCATCGGTAGCCGTAAGGCTCGCGTCATGGGAGGGCGAGGCTCCTGCCGAGCCGGGATCTCTGATGGACGGCTTACGCCCATCGGCATAGACCACGTGATAGCGGTTATCACTGGTTTTGGTGGAATCGCCAATTTCGCCGGGAAGAGCGATCGAGGAGAGCAGGACCTCTCGAGGCTCCGGATTGGCAGTATCGTGGGCGACGTACGAACCGCAGGGGTTGAGAGGTCTTGAGTCATCGCGGCAAGATGCGTAAAGCACACCCGGGCCGCATCTCCCTCCACATCGCAACCGGTGCTTAGGCTAAATGGGTCCACCGAAAACCGAAAGGGAATCGCCGTCGAGAACCCAGGGATAAATCCCTGGGCTTGTATGCAGTCGAGCAGTGTCGGAATTGGGAGGGTTTATTTAGAGATCACCCCAAGGGCCGCGAGGGCACCCGCGGGTGCCCTCGCGGATTGACAGCACCAAGCTTGCGCGTAGATAATTGAATGAGGTAGTGGGGTCTGCTTCTGACTTCGCGTCCCCTTTACAGGATTCAGTGCAAGGGAGGCATCACTTGACCAGAAGTGTCGTGTTGGCACAGACGCCGTATGGCTGGATCCAGCGTCAGGCGAGGGAGTTCGTGGCTGGGACGACGCAGCCATCATTGCCATCCGTTCTCGGGGCGATTTGCACCGCAGCTCTTTGCTTTCTAGCGTGCATGTGGCTCATTACACCGCAATTCGTAGCAGCGGGGGCGAGCAAGTATATCGTAATGAACGCCAGAGACGACTCTGCGCATATCACCGCCAAGGTGCTTGGAATTCAGCAATCGTCTTGGCACGGCGTGAGTCTCGTCGCCATCGGCGATTCAATGCTCCGCGAGGCAGTCACCAGCGAAGAGGTGTTGCACAAGCTCTTGTCGAAGAAGACGGGGCGTAACGTTGCGGTGCACCTGCTGACTGGTGGGGGCTTTTCGCACTGGCACGCCATGGGCCTGGCAGACTGCGTTCGCGACCGTGTCCGAGGCGTAGTGTTGCTTGAGATCAGCCTCTACAACCTGTCCCTGCCCCCCGCGGCTTGGCAGGAGGTGGCCAACGAGCAGCGGCTGGCGTTGGACTCGCCGGCGTTCGACGAGGAGGGCCGGCAATTGGGGATGAAGGTTCCGCATCGGCACAGCAATTACTTTTTGAACCACTTCTGGTTCTTCGCCGCCCGAACCGAGGCGGTCCTGAACGCGTTGACGGGCCCCGTCCCATATGCCCAGCACTTTGCCGGCGAAAGCCGCCGCTGGATGCGGGATCGCTTGCTCGCAGCGCAGAGCATCACAAACAAGTGGGAGCGACGCTACGAGCGCAACCGAGATGTGAATCTGGCGGCTTACGGGCGAATCATCCAGCATCTGCGCGAGAGGAATGGCATCACGGTGGTCTTGCTCGAAGGCGTTCAGAATCCGGACAACCTCAGGTTGGCCAAGGACGTGGCGACCAGCAAGCGGATTCGCGACCAATACCGGGCCGACGTATCACGATTCGCGAAGGAAGCAAATGTGCCACATTGGGATCTTTCGGAGGCGGCGGACTTGAGGCCAACGGACTTCGAAGACCCGAGCCACATTTCGAGCCCCGCAGCCCGGTGTCGCTACACCGAGGTGCTGGCGGCACGTGTAGCGGAATTGCTGCAGAGCCAATCGAATGAGGTGCAAAAGCAATGACTGGTTCGCGAATGGCAGGAATGCTGTTTCAGGCGGTGGTGCTTGGGGCCTTGCTGTTCCTGGCGGTAATGAAACTGATCGCTTTGGGGAGCAATGCACGCGTTTTCCAGTATCAGGGATTCTAGCTCGGTGACCGTTGGAGTGCCGGTGGAGTGAGGGATGATTCAGTCGGCAGCATTCTGGCTTGTCCTCGCGTTGTCTGTACCCCTGTACTGGCTGACGCCAGCGCGATTCAGGATGGGTTTCCTCGCCTTGGTATCGATCGGCTATCTATCCACCGTTGCCGTCTGGAGCGTGGTGTTGTTTCTGGGCTGGTCGTTGGTGTTCTTTTGGGGACTGCCTTGGATGCTGCGGGTTCAGACGCGGCAGACTGCACAGCGTGCAGTTCGGGTAAGCGAATCGCTGCAGGAGGGTGGAGGAACGGCGACTGGGACGGCGACGATCGGGGTGGCGGAGCTGCCGACCCGGTCGAGCATTTACCGCTGGGGCCTGCCCACGCTAATGATCGTCTTTCTCGCTTGCTTCATCTGCTTCCGGTACGTGCTGCCGAAAATGACCGCGTCGGCAAGGCAGCCTGCGGGGGCGATTCCGGTGATGCTGGGCATCAGCTATTTCACCTTCAAATTGCTTCATTACGCGGCGGAAGTGTCGCGGGGCAATATCAAGGACCGGTCATTGCCGCGGTTTCTTTGCTACGTCTTTCTATTTCCAACGTTCACCGCTGGCCCCATTAACCGATTCGACCATTTCCTCGCAAATCAGCCGGGTCGTTGGGAGCCGGCACTGCTGGTGGATGGGCTGACGCGCGTCATTCATGGTTTGATCAAGCGATTCATCGTGGCCGGCATGCTGCTGGCGCCATCTTATGAGTACCTCGTCAAGGCACGCACGCTGTTACCGGCGTCAGACATGCCGACCACTGTCGGCCTGTGGGGGTTGGCCATCCAGGCGTACTTGTATTTGTACATGGACTTCAGCGCCTACTCCGATATCGCGATCGGCGCCAGTCGCCTGTTTGGATTGAGGATGCCGGAGAACTTCGATTGGCCGATCCTGGCGCCGAACATCGCGGTGTTCTGGAAGCGATGGCACATGACGCTGACATTGTGGTGCCAGTCATACGTATACATGCCCGTGCTTGGGCTGACGCGCAGCCCGTATCTGGCGGTGTACGCGGCGTTCGTCGCGATCGGGCTGTGGCATGGCGCCACGTTCGAATGGACCCTGTGGGGCGTTTATCATGCAACCGGCCTGGCGATTTACCAAGTATGGGCCCGGGCCAGGCGTCGCTGGAAATGGCGGTTTGCGGAAAGCGCGTTGTGGAAATGTGCGGGCGTAGTCGCTACTTTGCTCTTCGTCAGCGCCGGTACGATCGCCACCATGGCCACGGCTCCGACGGGATATGAGGTCGCGCGCGTATTGGCCAAGCTATTGTTTATCGATCTGCCGCCGAGGTAATCGCGATGGGGCACACGTTGGGATTGGCGAGGAAGCGAAATGCCTGAACTCTATTCGGTTTTGCAGGAGCAGGGACGGCGGCGGGGTGACGCCCCGGCCATTTGGCATTGTCGAGGAGCCGCCGGTTCGACCCAAACCACGTTCCGAGCATTGGCTGCCGCGGCGGCAAAGTTTGCGTCTTGCTTTCATCGGCACGCAGCAGAAGCACCGATCGTGCCGATGTTGCTGGGCAAGTCGGCTGATTGCGTGGCTGCGATGATGGGCGCCAATGGCGCAGGTAAGGCATTTGCGTGCCTGAACCCCAAGCTGCGCTGGCCACAAGTTAATCAGATCCTCCAAGGCCTTGGCCAGACTATTGGCCTATGCGATG
>JBLNDH010000119.1:0-3049 GCA_050261455.1 Bacillota bacterium | reverse complement strand
AGGCAGGACTGGCCGAAGGTGTTGCGGCCGTAGCGATCGCGGAGGTCGGCCTTTTCCTGAGAGAGGTCGAAGACCTTGCCGGCGTCGCCGAGGATCAGGTCGTAGGCCTGGTTTTCGCATTGGGCGGCGGCGATGAGCTGGGGGTCATCGGGCAGGGCGTGGTGGAGGGTGTTGAGGTTGTGGAGCAGTTCGCGGCGGTCTTTCTGGCGTTGGTCGGAGATGCTGGCAGCGACGACGCCTTCGACGGCGAAGCGGGATTGAGCGGGGTCGCCGCCGGTGGCGAAGGGTTTGTAGCGGGTTCCGAGGAATCCGGCTTCGGAGAAGCGGCCTTGGAGTTCGGTGAGGACGACGTAGGGGGGGATGAGGCCGCGGTAACCGGCGTCATAGCCTTTGAAGACGGAGACGACGGCGCCGACGGAGGGGTAGACGAGGCGGTCGCCGGGCATGCGGCCGGTCTGGACCATGTAGGCGGCGGTTTCGTGGGCGGTCACGCCATGGGTCATGGAGCGGATGATGGAGTACTTGTCGGCCTGCTTGGCCAGGCGGGGGAGCAGTTCACCGATCTGGATGCCGGGGACGTTGGTGGGGATGGGTTTGTTGAGGGGGCCGGTGTAGTCGGGGCCGGCGTCGGGTTTGGGGTCGAAGGTGTCCAGGTGGGATGGGCCACCCCATAGCCAGATCTGGATGACGGCTTTGGCCTTGGCGGGGCGGGTGGTGGGGAGAGCGGCGGGGGCGCGGCGATCGGTGATGAGCAGAGAGGCGGCACCGGCGAGGGTGGTGCGGAGGAGGCGGCGGCGGGAGACGGGTTGGTCCGCGAAACCGCAAGCGTGTTTGGGGGTCGGACGGCGAAGGGGAGTGTTTGGTGAGGAATTGACAGGGGATTGAGGGGAGGTCGGATGGCGGAATGAGGAGTTTGGCGCTTGATTGACAATTGAGAATTGACAATTGTCAATTCTCAATTGGGAGGGGGACCCGGGGATGGATCCCTGGGCTTGGAGGGGGGCGGTGGTTTTGGAAGAGGGTTGGCTGTTCATGGGGTGGTTCCAGTTAATGTCGATAGAGGAATTCGTCGGAGTTGATCAGGGCCCAGGCGAGGTCCACCAGGGCTTCGCGGGGTTTGATGGTGGTGGATTGGGCGTAGGCTTGGGCGATTCTAAGTTCCTGGTTGGTGGGGAAGCGGGAGAGGATGGCCAGGTAGAGGGAGGTGATTGTCTCGCGTGGATTGCGGCGGGGGGAAAAGCGGTTGGGGAGGAGGCGGCTTTGTTCGAGCTTGCGCTGGATGTGGGTGGAGTTGAGCAGGTGGAGACGCTGGGCGGCGGTGGGGCGGTTGTTGCGTTCGGATTCGAGGCCGGTGTCACGCGGGGGGCGGCCGAACATTTCCAGGAAAGAACTGGTGATGCTGCCGTCGGGAAGGGCGATGGAGCGGATGTTTGCGGGGAGGAAGGTGAAGGGTTCGGGGATGGGGCTGGAGTATTTCTCGGTGGTGCCGGTGATCTGGCAGAGGGCGTCGATGAGCACCTCGGCCTCGAGGCGGCGGAGGGGGTAATAGGCGAAGTTGGCGGCGGCTTGGAGGTGAGTGGATCGGGGGAGGGAGGAGAGTTGGTAGGTTTGGGAGTTGAGGATGAGGCGGTAGAGGTGCTTGAGGTCGTAGTGGGCGGAGATCAGTTCGCGTTCCAGCAGGGCCAGGAGCTGGGGGTTGGCGGCGGGGTTGTCGGGGCGGAGGTCATCGGGTTCGTGGATGATGCCGCGGCCCAGGAGCCAGGACCAGACGCGGTTGGCGATGTTGCGGGTGAACCAGGGGTTTTTCGGATCGATGAGCCAATTGGCGAAGAGTTCGCGGGGGTCCTGGTCGGGGGAGAGGCGGGCGGAAGTGCCATTGGGGAAGGTGGCGAGGGGTGGCGTGCCCTTGGGGGCTTTGGAAGGGTCGAAGAAGACGATTTCCTCTTTCCATTCGGCGGTGGACTTGTAGCCGACCTGGGAGAAGAAGACGGCCATGCCGGCGAGGCGTTCTTTGGGCCAGTTTTCGGCGCGGGTGCCCATGAAGGTCAAGGCGACGGTCTGGGCGATGCCCTGGGGTTCTTTGCTTTGGAGGGCGCGGTAGAAATTGACCTCGGGGACGCGGAAGTTGCTGCCGCTGGCGGTGAGCAACTCGCGGACGAACTGATCGTAGGGCTTGTTCTCCTTGAGGGAGGTGCGGATCCAGCGGTGGTAGGCCTGGACGGCGTTGGGCCAGAGGTTGATGGGGAATTCGGCCTTGGCGCGGAGCAGGTCGCCCCATTTCAGGGCCCAATAATCGGCGAATTCGTCACGCTGGAGCAGGCGATCGATGAGGAGGCGGCGTTTATCGGGGTTGCGGTCCTGGAGAAAATCGCGGGCTTCCTGGGCGGTGGGGAGGGTGCCGATGACGTCGAGGTAGACGCGGCGGAGGAAGACGGCGTCGGAGCAGAGGCGGGCGGGGCGGATGCCGAGTTCTTTCAGGCGGGAAAGGACCAGATCGTCGATGGGGTTGTCGGACGTTAAGGCGGCGTTGGTCTCGAAGGGGGTGAGAGTGAGCTGGGAGGTGGGAGCGGCGCCCAAGAGGATCAGGAGGGCGATCGCGGAAAACAAGGAGGTCTTGATCATTACTTCCTCGGCGAATAGCTGGGGTGCCGGCGATTCTCCATACGCGTCCATGGCAGAGCCCTGGCTGATAGAAACAACGGAGCGGCCCGCTGTTTATTTCATCGGCAAAGGGACGGGTGGGAAAAAGGGCATAGGGTGGGAGGGGATCACAGCGTGGGATCGGCCCGCAATCGAAGGCGGGGAGGGGAGCCCACGAATCTTCACGAATCATCGAAGGAGCCGCGGATGAACGCGGATCAACGCAGATAGAGAAGCGAAGGGGCAAGATGAACACTATGCATCATCGATGGCAGTGCAGGCCTTTTGGCCCGTTGGGGCAGGGGGGGCCGGGGGAGAGGCAGGAGCCCGGCCCTGCGGGCCGCCACGAAACGGGGGCGGGAGAAGTCTATGGACTAGTGCCCCGTTGGGGGTGAAGCAGACGATGCAC
>JBLNDH010000118.1:0-3770 GCA_050261455.1 Bacillota bacterium | reverse complement strand
ATAACGGGAAGCAGCACTGCGATAGCGCAGGCGGGTGTCGTACAGGGCGGGATCCAAGGCATGTTTTTCCTCGGGAGTCAGGGTACCCGTGGTTTTGGCTTCAAGGAGCCCCAGGGTATCGATATGGTGTTTGGCCATATCGAAATTGACCATGGGTTCCTGGCCTCGGGCAGCTATATCACCAAGGTAATAAAGAACTTGCGTTACAAGCGACTGGACCAGGGCATCCATCGTAGCCGGGGGAAGCTCACGAGCTTCCCGAGGGGCACCGGCACCACGGGGCGATTGAGATCGGTCCGGTGCCGCAGTACCGGCAACTACCCCGACCGGCGTGGTCGCGGTGGTTTGGCGGTTTTGCTGTTCCTGCTCGACCAAGCGGCGTTTTTCTTCCTGAGCTTGCTTTTTCCAGTCCGAGTCAATGTGAATCGAGGGTCGATCTTCAGCCATGGAGCACTCCTACCTGTTATTTACAGTCGAGATTGTATAGTCCGGATTGTTACACAAGCCAGTCTCTGGCTCTTTGCAAATACCCGAGTAATGGTTACATTAGCAGGTCTTGCGATGGTGGGATAGGCCCCCATCGCTGCTTTGTTCATGAAGGCACTCACAAAACCTCAAGGGCCTGCAGGAGTTGGACGAAGGCTTAATAGGGTTTTATGACGGGCTTTGTAGAGGATTGTCATGGTCGAGAACCAGACTGATACTGCCGTCCAGGAACAACCGTACAACATTCGCGTTGAGGACGCTGGTCCGGCAACGAAAAAAGTGTGGGTCGAGATTCCGAAGGAGCAGATTGGCAAGAAGATCGAGGAGCAGTTCAAGGAACTGCGTCACGAGGCCACGCTCCCCGGGTTCCGCAAAGGCCGGGCCCCGCAGAAGCTGCTTGAGAAGAAGTTCAGCGCGGACGTGAAGGAGCAGGTTCGCCGAACGCTGATCAGCGAAAGCTATGAGCAGGCCGTGGAGCAGAACAAGCTGCAAGTGATCGGTGAGCCGGAGTTCGAGAATCCGGAGCAGATCCAGCTGAAGGAAGATGCCCCGCTGAGCTACTCGTTCTCGGTGGAAATTCAGCCGGAGTTCGCGCTTCCGGAACTGAAGGACCTGCAGATCAAGAAGCCGAAGATCCAGGTCACCGAAGACCATATCAACCAGGCCATGAGCAACCTGCGTGATCAGCAGGGAACGCTGGTGCCGGTCGAGGATCGCGGAGTTCAGGAGAAGGATTACGTCGTTGCCGAGCTGCACGCGATGGTGGACGGCAACGTCGTGAGCCACCAGCCCGAAGCGCAGATCGTGGTGCGTCCGGGTCGGCTGGCGGGGATCCAGGTGGACGATCTGCCGAAGCAGCTGGAAGGCGCGAAGGCCGGTGAGATGCGGACGCTGAAGCTGCAGGTTCCGGCGGATTACCCGACCGAGAGCCTCCGCGGCAAGGAAGTGCAGATTGACCTGACGATCAAGGACATCAAGCGGCTGGTGCCGGCTGAGATCAACCAGGAATTCCTGGACAGCCTGGGCTTCCAGAACGAGCAGGAGCTGCGCGACGCGTTGCGTGAGCAAATGGACGAGCGCATCCAGTTCGACATCAAGCAGGCGATGCGTCGGCAGGTGGTGGACCATCTGCTGGCGAACACGACAATCGAGGTGCCCTCGAAGCTGTCGACGCGGCAGACGGATCGCGTCGTGAATCGGCGGGCGCTTGACCTGCTGATGCGTGGCGTGCCGCGTGAGCAGATCGAGGCGAACCTGGACCGGTTGCGGCACGGAGCGGCGGACGAAGCGGTCCGCGAGCTCAAGTCGTTCTTCATCCTGCAGAAGGTCGCGCAGGACCAGAACGTGGACGTGAGCGAAGCAGAGCTGAATGGGCGGATTGCGATGATCGCCATGCAGCAGGGCCGGCGTCCGGAGAAGCTGAAACAGGAAATGTCGCGCGATGGCGCAATGCTGACGAACCTCTACGTGCAAATGCGTGAAGAGAAGGCGATTGATAAGATTCTCGAGAGCGCTAAGGTCGAAGAGGTTGAGGCAACGGCCGAACAGCAGAAGGCTGTGACCGAGCCGCCGTCGGCGGAAGGCTCGAGCGAGTCTTCGGCGAAGTAAGCGCCGGTCAATACGTTTGAAAACTGGAGTTTCGGCATGCCCACGCTTGCGTGGGCATGCTTCTTATCAGGAAGTGCTGAGTGCTAAGTACTGAGTGCTGAGGGGCGGCGGCTGAAGCCGCCCCTACTTTGTGGCAAACGAAGATCAATCATTGAGGATGAGGGGCGTACACGGGCGAGACGCCCGTGCTACGTTGTAAAGGCGTTTCAGGTTGGTGGAATATCATGGCACAGATTCAGGCTCCCAAGGGTTTCGAAGACATTCTTCCGGCGAGTTCGTGGAAGTGGCAGGCGGTAGAACGGATCGCGAGGGAAGTAGCTGAGCTGTACCACTACCAGGAAATCCGCACGCCCGTGCTGGAGAAGTCGGAGCTGTTCCACCGCGGCGTCGGCGAGACTTCGGACGTGGTGAAGAAGGAGACGTTTACCTTCGATGACCGCGGCGGGGATTCGATGACGATGCGGCCGGAGGGGACGGCAGGCGTGGTGCGAGCCATGATCGAGCACAACACCCTGGCTCAGGAAGGGTCGCGTGCGAAGGTTTACTACATTGGGCCCAACTTCCGGTATGAGCGGCCGCAGAAGGGGCGATTGCGTCAGCACCAACAGTTCGGCGTGGAGGCATTCGGGATTGCCGAGCCGGAACAGGATGTGGAGTGCATCCTGCTGCAGATGGATTTCTATCGCCGCTGCGGCGTGAAGGATCTGGAATTGCAGGTCAACAGCCTCGGCGATCGCGACAGCAAGCAGCGATACCGGGAGATGTTGATTCAGTACCTGCAGCCCAAGGCGGCGCAACTCAGTGAAGATTCGCAGCGGCGGCTGACGGAGAATCCGTTGCGAATTCTGGATTCGAAGGATCCGCGGGATCAGGCGGGGTGCCAGGGTGCACCGCCAGCGGTGGAAGCGCTGTCGGAGAAGAGCCGAAAGCATTTTGAGCGGGTTCAGCAGCTTTTGACGGCGCTGCAGGTCCCCTACCGAGTCAATCCCAATCTGGTTCGCGGGTTCGACTACTACACGGAGACGCTGTGGGAAGTGACCGCGGGCGGGCTGGGATCGCAGAATGCGATTGGCGGCGGTGGGCGGTATGACAATCTCGTGGAGCAGCTTGGCGGGCGAGCGACGCCGGGCGTTGGGTTTGGCTCGGGGATTGAGCGATTGCTCCTGGCCTTGGAGGGGCAAGGGGTTGAGCTGCCGCGGCATGCCAAGCCGTTGATCTGGCTGATTGCGCATGGGGATGCGGCGCGGGAATCGCAATGGAAACTGCTGCGGGAGCTGCGCGAGGCGGGGTTCTCGGCAGATATGGATTACTCGCCGCGGTCGATCAAGGCGCAGTTCAAGGTGGCGGACCGCGAGAAGGCGAATATCTGCCTGATCGTGGGAGATACGGAACTGGCGAATAATAGCGTGGTGGTGAAGAACCTGGGCAGTGGGGAGCAGACCACCGTGGCGCGAGGGGAGTTGATTGGGCGGTTGGCGACGATGAAGTGAAGTATCCTAGAGCAGTTCCCGTTGGAGTGTGCCGCTGGCTCTGAGCCCTCACCCCAACCCTCGCCCGGAGTAGCGGGCGAGGGGGAAAGAGCAGAGGGGGACACAGAATCGTGGATTGCTGTAGTCGGATGGGAGCGGACTGTTGGGGCGGGTGATTCGTGGTCACCGGAGGTGACCACGCCGCGG
>JBLNDH010000117.1:0-4617 GCA_050261455.1 Bacillota bacterium | reverse complement strand
GGCCAGGTCCTCCATCAGATAATCGCCAACCAGCCCGGCATGCCAGGCAGTGCCCTGGCCGGTGAGGATGAATCGTTTGGCCCGAACCAGCTCGCGGGCGTGATCCGCGATGCCGCCCAGGACGATGCGGCCTTCCTTCTGCTCGGCGCGGCCCCGCAGACAGTTGTTGATCGCGGTCGGCTGCTCAAAGATTTCCTTGAGCATGTAGTGTTCGTACTCACCGAGTTCGTATTCTTCGAGCTTATTCTCCAGGTTGGAGATCACCGGCGTGACATTGATGTTCTCGATGGTGGTTGTGCGGAACGAGCCGGGCTTGAGCACCGCCATCTCGTTGTCATTCAGGTAGACCACGCGGCTGGTATGCTCGACGATGGCGCTGGCATCGGAGGCAACGATGTATTCCTTCTGGCCGATGCCGATGATCAGCGGGCTGCCCTTGCGGGCGACGACGAGGGTATCCGGCTCGTCCTTGCAGATGACGGCGATGCCATAGGTGCCTTCCACTTCGCGCAGCGCCGCCTGAACAGCGCGTTGCAGCAGCGACGCGCCCTCTTCGATGTGATTCTTGGCTTTCAGCTCGTTGTAGAGATCACCGATGAGCATCGCCAGCACTTCGGTGTCGGTCTGGCTGGTAAATTTGTGGCCCTTTTCGATGAGGAACTTCTTCAGAGCCGCGTAGTTCTCGATGATGCCGTTGTGGACCAGGGCGATGCGGCCCGCATCGTCGGTATGCGGGTGGGCATTGCACTCGGTGGGAGCGCCGTGCGTCGCCCATCGGGTGTGGGCCATCCCCAGGCAGGCATCGGGAAGCTCCTGCTTGTTCTCAAGGACTTCCTCCAGAACGCTGATCCGGCCCACAGCACGCCGGATGTGCAGCGTCCCTTTCTGATCGATCACCGCGATACCCGCCGAGTCATAGCCACGATATTCCAGACGCTTCAGCCCTTCAATCAGCAGGGGCTGCGCGATTCTTCGTCCGACATAAGCGACAATTCCACACATTCTGGTTTTCCTCCAATACCATCAGGCTGAGCCGCTGCGTACGACCAGCGGATCAAACAAACCGGCCTCGAACGGTTTTGGGTTCCGACACTCTCCCAGGTTGGTTCATCCCGCGTATGATGACGCGTGCGTTGGCTGAGTGTATGTTGCACCGAGCTGGCGGCCAACTTACTTTGTCCGACAAATCGTGATGGCACACGGTCGGTCGGACTGGGCTGGTCAGGTGATTGTACACACCCGTCCGAAGGAAATCATGGACCTTTTTCAAGACTCTCGCCGCAGAAACATGGAGCGTGTGGCGCCTCTGGCTGTAAGGATGCGTCCGCAATCGCTTGAGGAGTTTGTCGGGCAACAGCATTTTCTCGGGCCGGGGAAACTGCTTCGCCGCATGCTGGAAGCAGACCGCCTCAGCAGTGTAATCTTCTATGGCCCACCGGGAACGGGCAAAACCACGCTGGCCCAGTTGATCGCCAATTATACGCGGGCCCATTTTGAGCAGGTCAATGCCGGGGTGGTAGGCGTCAAGGAAGTCCGCGCAATCCTCGATGCTGCACGGGAGCGGCTGGGGCACACGGGACAGCGGACGGTTTTGTTTCTTGACGAGATTCATCGTTTCAACCGAGCCCAGCAGGATATTCTGTTGCCTGACGTGGAAAGCGGGCAGATTCTACTGGTAGGTGCAACCACCGAGAATCCGTTCTTTTCCGTCAACTCTCCGCTCGTCAGCCGCAGCCAGATCTTCCAGTTCGCCTCGCTGAGTGAGAACGACATACGCGAGCTGATTTATCGGGCCTTGAGCGATACCAAGCGGGGCTTTGGGGCTCTGAAAATCGATATCGACCCAAAAGCGGTTGACCTTTGGGCAGTTATGTGCGATGGCGACGCCCGACGCGCCTTGACGGCGTTGGAAGTGGCTGTTTTGTCGCAGCTCAAAGAGCAGGCTGCCGGCCAGCAGGAAACAATCGCAATTAATCTGGATACTGCAGAACAATCAATTCAGCGGAAGGCAATTGTTTACGATGGTATAGGTGACGAACACTATGACGCCGCCAGCGCCTTGATCAAATCAATGCGTGGCAGTGATCCGGATGCGGCGGTGTACTGGGTGGCGAAGATGCTGGAAGCCGGCGAGGATCCTCGGTTTATCGCCCGACGCATTGCGATCCTGGCCAGCGAGGACATTGGAAATGCCGACCCCCAGGCGCTTATGGTGGCAGCAGCGGCCTATGATGTGGTTGAGAGGATTGGAATGCCCGAGGCGCAATTAACGCTCAGCCAGGCGGCCATTTACATGGCCTGTGCGCCGAAATCCAATGCCTCGGCGATGGCGATCTGGTCGGCCATGGAGGATGTCCGGGAAGGCCGGACCATTCCCGTTCCCAAGAACCTGCGTGACACGCATTATGCAGGGTCCAAACGTCTGGGACATGGGGCCGACTACAAATACCCGCACGATTATGAAGGCGGGCATGTGAAGCAGGACTATTTGGGAGTGGATCGGGTATATTATGAGCCGACGGATCGGGGACTCGAAGCAGAGATTCGCCGGCGTTTACAGAATATCCGGGAAAGCCCTGAGCAGACTCCCAACGGGGCCCCGGAGGATGTGTCTGATCAGGTAGACGAGTAAGTGGACGAATCGATGCGGAGGTTGGCGTGACGGAATCCAGCAGCAAACCCGCAGTTCGCAAGTTGCTTCGCGAGAGGCTGGCGAGCATCAGTGAGGAACAGCGACACCAGAAGAGTTCGGCCGCCTGTGGCTTTCTGGTCGGTACGCCGGAGTTCCAGGCTGCGCACGTGGTGATGCTGTACCTGAGCATGCCGACCGAGGTGGACACGGCATCGCTGGCATTACGCTGTTGGCAGCAGGGCAAGACCGTGGTCGTGCCCAAGGTCAGTTGGGACCAGCGTCGGATGATGCCGGTGGAGATCACGAGCCTGCAGACAGGCCTGACGACCACAGGTCCCGGCGTACGGGAGCCGATCGCGGGGAACCCGATTCCGGTGGATTTGATCAATCTGGTCGTAGTGCCGGGGTTGGGGTTCACCCCCCAGGGATATCGGATCGGCCGGGGGATGGGGTTTTACGATCGTTTTCTGGCACAGCCGGAGTTTATGGGGTTAAGCTGCGGGCTGGCGTTTGAAGAGCAAATTCTCGAGAACATCCCTGTTCTTGACCATGACATGCCTCTGGGTATGCTGGTGACGGATCATGGAATTCGGCGATTTGCGCCGAATCTGATCCGGTCGTGACATTTTCGATTTCGGGCTTCTGATTATTGAATTGGGGCTCTGGGTCCGGCTTGGGCCGCGGGTTACCGGACCTATCACGAATCCGAAGAGCAAAATCGGGAATGAGAACCGAGGTTTTCTCATGAGCCGCTTCACGAGACGCCGCGCCAGCCGCATTCTGGCCATTGTGCTGATTCTCACCCTCATCGCGGGCATCGCGTTTGGGGTTCGCAAGCTCACCAAGTCCCCGGAGAGCATCGCCGCGAAGAACCCAAGTCCGAGCAACGCCACCCAGCCGAAGGATGATTTCCAAGCCAAGGGCAATTCGATGATGCCGTTGCTGGCCAGGGCAGCGGCCGAGCAGTCGCCGCTCATCAAGACGGAAACGCCCCTCATCAGCACCGAGCCGCCCACGGTTCTCCCCGTTACGCCCCCCGCCACGCAACCCGCCACACATCCCGCCGTGCAACTGGCGCCGGAGCCAGTCGTGCCAACCCCGGTTGTCGTCACGCCGGCTCCCGTGGCACTGACCGGCAATCCTTTGGCGGATAGTCAGGCTCGCTTGGATGGTGGCGATCCCATCGGGGCCCGAACGATCCTCAACGAAGCTCTGCTCAGCGGCCATTTCAGTGAAGCGGACGCACCGACCGTGAAGGGCCTCTTGTCCAAGATCAATCAGGAAGCGGTCCTCGGCCGGCGGACATACAAGAATGACACCCTCTGCTCGCTGTATACCGTGCAGCCGGGCGACAGGTTGCAGAAGCTGGCGGCCAGCAACAGCATTACCTGGGAGTTGCTCTGCCGGGTTAATGGCATCACCGACCCGCGCAAGATGCGGGCAGGGCAGACGATCAAGATCATCAAAGGCCCCTTCCATGCCGTGATCACCAAGAGCAAATTCACCATGGACCTGTATCTGGGTTCGCCAGGCGAGGCCGGGGCCACTTACGTGATGAGCTTTCCAGTTGGCTTGGGCAAGGATGATTCGACGCCGCCGGGAACGTGGATTGCCCAGAACAAGCTGAAGAATCCCACCTATTACAGCCCGCGAGGGGAGGGCGTCATTGCGGCCAAGGACCCCAAGAACCCGCTGGGCGCGTACTGGATCGGCCTGTCAGGCGTTGAAGGCCAAGCCGTCGGCAAAGCCTCCTATGGCATCCATGGCACGATCGATCCGGAGTCCATCGGCAAACAGGAGTCCATGGGCTGCATCCGCCTGCGAAACGAAGATGTGGAAGTGGTCTACCAACTGCTCGTCGAAGGCAAGAGCCGGGTGGTGGTGAAAGACTAAAGCGATTGTTGCGCCCGTATGGCGATCTTACCGCCCCGCTACGCGGGGCTTTTCTTAAATGCATGGGCAAGTGAGCCCATGCCACGGTCGCG
>JBLNDH010000116.1:0-12045 GCA_050261455.1 Bacillota bacterium | reverse complement strand
CCCAGTCTTCTCTCTTCGATTGACAATTAACCGCCGCAACCCGCACTCGCCGTCCGACCCAACAACACGCTTGCGGTTTCGCGGTCCAACCCCGCTCCTCCCCCATTCTACGGCTGCGGCGCCCCCTCCAACAGCGTGCTGCTCCGATACTGCTTCAGCCACTCCGCCAACACCGGAATCACCCGCTTCTCCCGCTCCACCGCCGCCGTATCCCCCGTCTTCTCACAAACGCTGGCCAGCAGTTGATGGGCATCCAGGTCATACGGATCAATATAGACCGAATCGACGGCAAACTGCTCCGCCTTCTTCATGTCCTTCAGTTCGTCCATATACAACCGGGCCAACCGCTTGGCAAACCGATTGTCTTTCACCGACGTCTCGTGCAGCCTCAACAGATGCTCCGCCGCCTTCTGCGGATTGGCTACCTCCTTGGCCAAGTACAACCCCGCCAATCGCTGGTGCGGCAACTGATCCATTGGCCGGAGCTTGACGATCTCCTCCCACAACGCAATCGCCTCAGCGTACTGCCTCGCTTGCACCAGCGCCTCGGCCTTTTCCGTCAGCTCATCGTACTTCTTCGTCGTCTCCGGATCGTACCCCCACCCCTGCACCTGCTGCTCCGCCCACGCGAAGAACTGGCTGCTGAAATCCGCCAGGGTGAGGTTCAACACCTCCTGGAAAACCTGCTCCTGCGTCTTGCCCGCCTTGAACAGATCCATCATCCGCAGGATGGTGGCATGTCCCCATTTCTCCTCGATGAACTGGCACGTCCAGAACGACTGCGCATATGCCATCGAGCGATCCTGGGGCTTGCGTGGCCGCACAAACGCCCACATCAAATCATCCATTGAGAACAACTGCTTCTTCTTCACCGCGTTGTACAGCATCGGCACCCACTCCCAGTGCAGCGGCGCATGCTCCTCTGAGACGGCCAAGCCTTCCGTCATCCAGTGGGCAATGCGATTCTCCGTCGCCGACAGCGTCACTGTGTGCGTGTACTCATGTCGCAGCACCTGTGCCCAGTTGTACGCCCCCATGGTCTTCTGCCCCCGCCGCGGCGCCACCAGCGCAATCACCCGCCCCGTGCTCGCGCCCACCGTCCCAATCCATGGCGATCCCGTCGTCCGCACCGAAAACGCATCGTGCGTCGGGAAGACTTCAATCATCGTCTTCACCCTCGGCTCATGCTTGAAATCCCCGCAGACCGACTTGTAAATGCTCTCCAGGTAGTCCGAAAAGTAATCGGCAATCAGCGGGTCCTGTTGCGCATCGTACAGCACGATGAAATGCGCGCTCTCCTTCCGGGCCATCTTGGCCAGTTTGTCCAGCAGGATCAGATAGTTGGTCGTGCGGAAATTGAACGGGTCCAGCGTATATGCCGCGTCCAGGACAACCTTCGCCTTCTCTTCATCCCCGCTCTGGGTCATCAGCAGCCCCAATCCGTTGCGCGGAGCCATCCACCAGGGTGCTCGCTCGATGGCGATCTCGTACATCTTTTCCGCCCGCGGATACTGCCGCATTCCCCCCAACTGCTCGCCCAGCTCGTAATAGGCACTGGCATTCTGCGGATCGAGCTTCTCGACCTTGGCCAGCAGTTCCTGCACCTTGTCCTCTTTAAGCTGAATCGCATACGCCGACGCCAGCAACCCCAACGCCTCGAGGTTGTTGGGTTGCTTTGCCAGCACCCGCCCGACCGGCAGTTCCGCATCCTGGGGCCGCCGCTGTTGCAGAAATGACCGACATTCCAGCAGGTCCGCAACCACCGAGGTGGAATCCACATTGCGAATGGCCGCGATTTCCCCATCCGCCGAGTCGAAATCGAAACTGTCCAGCGCAATTTGCCCCAGCAGCTCGTGAATCCGCACATCGTTGGGATTGCCTTTCAACGCCGCCTCGAGTTCTTCCTTCGCTTCCTTCGTATTGCTATGCGACAGAAAATACTCCGCCGCCGCCACCCGCGCCGGCCAGTACGCCCGATCAATGATGTCATACGCCTGAACGAAAACCCGGAAAATCGAATTGTTCAGCTGAGCGTTGTTGGCATAAGCCCCCGTCAGCGTGGCGTGCCGATCAAAGCCCCGCCCCATCAGCATCACCTGCTCCGCGTCATCGAACTCTTTGGCTCCCTGGCCCGTCCATTGCTCGTAGTACGTCTTGTAAATCCACTCATAGGCCTGCCGAGCCGTGCCCAGGTCGCCCGCCTGTTCGCTGATCTTCCCCAGGTAATAGTGCCCAATCAGCGAATCCTCATTCTTCTCCAAATGCGATTTCAGCAGCGCCGTCGCCTCACTCAGCCGCCCGAGCTCGGCCAGAATCCGCGCCTTTTCCACCTGGACCCTGGGCTGGTTTGCAACCCCCGCTTCCGACAGCGCGGCGATCGCCTCCTCCCGCCGTCCCACCGCCGCCAGCGCCGTCCCCTTCGTCACCGCAATCTCCCCCGCATCCCCTTTGCGCACCTTCTGCAACGTAATCAACGCGGCCTTGTACCGACCCGCAAACACCTGGGCCTTGGCCTTGTCCAGGTCGTTGTAGTAGGCCGGGTACTCCAGCTCCGGCAGCTTCTCCGGCACGTACGGGTCAATCCACTTGTTCGGGATGGCTTCGTGAACCAGGTCCTGCCCCCATGCCGCTGCCGCTGTGCATGCAACACCGGCCGCGACCCATGCTGTAAGCAATGAGACACGCATGCCGGGATTATACGGTCGCCTGCTGCCAATGGGACGCGAAAACAATGGGTCTGCAAGGGAAATGCCCCACCCTGCCCAGGGATCTACAGGGCCTTTTCTCCCGAGTTTCTCCTCTGATCCCCTCGCCCGGTACTCCGGGAGAGGGTTAGGGTGAGGGCCTTTCTTCGAATGCCAAACCCTTACCGCAGAACCGAAAGACCCTGCAGGGATCTATCCCTGAGTCCGTCCGCAATGCTTCTTCCCCCTTTGCCGACCGCCGATCAATGTCGCCGCCGAATTCCCAGCCAAACCAACCCGGCGCTCAGCAGCGCCAATGCGCTGGGCTCCGGAACCATCACATCCACCGGATTGTCATCCGCATCATACTCAATGGTGTGAGCGCCGGTATCCGGGGCATTCGGATCGCCACCATATCGCTGCAAGTCCGCCGGGCCCGGGGACGCAACGTCGTACACCAACGGATAGCTTCCCGGCAGGCCTGTCGGGGCCAGCCACTTATACTCATTCCCATCCCATCGAGGCCCAACCCCCCAGGGTCCTTCAATGCTGGACGGCTTCCCCCACGGAACGACCTGGGGAACGTAATCCTTGCCCACGGGAAAATCCTTGGGCACCAGGTCATCCGCGGCCAGCATGATCGCCGGCGCAACACCCAGGTCGAATTTGCTCGGGGTTCCACCGAGCGTCAACTCCGCGGGCGGAGGCAATGGAACCACTGCACGTTCAGGGCCCACCAACGACACCGATGCCCCCAGGATCGGCTCAGACACGATCGGGCTTTGGATCATCGGGGCGGTGAGAAACAGGGATGCTGCGACTGCCGCTCCCCCAGCGGCCAATGCCAATGTACGCCTGTGGCGGCGCGGGAATCTCATCTCGTTCACCCTTCCTGCCTCGGATGTCAGGTATGAAAGATTCCTAACACCCAAAAGGGCAAAAGGTGCAGGCGACCCTTGCTGAAGGCGGCAAGCTTCGCACGCACCCAACCTTCGCCAATGAGCTCCCTTCCTTGATCAATAGGCATCGTCCTACATGGCCGGCATTTTGTCAAATAGACCAGCAAAGAAGTTCCTATTCAGATGCATCAATAATTCTGGCACAAACCTGCAATATCGGGAGGGCGTGGGCGAGACTCCGGGAGGGCGAGGCTTCCGCCGAGCCGACTCCCTCCGAACGATCCCCCTTCGCCCCCGGGCAGTGGCGCTGAAGGGCCACTGTTCCGTCCCCCCAAGGCGATCGCTCCAATCGGGTCCCCAATCCATATCGGCACAGAAGCATTTGTAGGATCAACGTCTTGTCTGGAAACGTGTAATGTACATGCAATGGCTACTGCCACCCTCGGTGCTTGCATACCTTCGCCGCCGAGCTAAACTCCCGGCTGTAGCCCATCTTTAAGGAGAACACGCATGCCCAAGAAAGAGGCGCAGTACCGGTTTTCGTTTGGCCCCTGGAACATCCACGAAGGCGCTGATCCCTTCGGCCCCCCGGTACGCCAGCCCGTTGCCTTTACCGATAAGCTTCGGCTTTACAAGAAACTCGGCTTTGATGGCGTTCAATTCCACGACGACGATGCCGTGCCGGATCTGAACAAGCTCACCCCCGCCAGCACCGTCAAGCAGGCCACGGAACTCGGTAAACTGCTCAAGAACGAAGGCCTCGTCGCCGAATTCGTCGCCCCCCGTCTCTGGGAAGACCCCCGCACCATCGACGGCGCCTACACCGCCAACGACCCCGCCTGCCGCCAATATGCCATCGATCGCTCCCTCGTGGCCGTCGATATCGCCGCCGCCATGAACTGCGATCTGATCGTCCTCTGGCTCGCCCGCGAAGGCACCTACATCCGCGAATCCAAGAACGCCCGCCAGGCCCACGAATGGCTCATGACCGCCATCAACGCGATGCTCAATCACAACCCCAAGATCCGCATCGCCATTGAGCCCAAGCCCAACGAACCCTGCGACAACGCTTACGTTCCCACCATTGGCCACGCCATCGCTATGGGCTACGCCTCGGTGGATCCCAAGCGCGTCGGCGGCCTGATCGAAACCGCTCACGCCAAGCTTGCCGGCCTCGATCCCTCCGATGAAATGGCTTTCGCCCTCTTCCACAAGAAGCTCTGGAGCGTTCACCTCAACGACCAGAATGGCCTGAAGTACGACGAAGACAAGAACTTCGCCGCCGCCAACCTCCGCGAGGCCTGGAACCAGGTCCGCGTCCTTGAGGAAGCCGGCTACCCCGAAACCGGCGCCTTTATCGGCCTCGACGTCAAGGTCATGCGCACCCAGAAGCAGGAGAAGAACACCGCCCACCTCTCCAACAGCAAGCGGTTCTTCGAACTCCTCGTCCAAAAGGTCCGCACCTTCGACAAGAAAGCCGAAGCCGAACTCATCAAGGCCCGCGACTACGAAGGCCTCGAACGCCTCGTCATCGAACACCTGCTCGGTGCCAAGTAAGAGTCGTCATCAGATCAGGTGTATCACCGATAAGGTGTGCCACGGGCGGCTTGGCCGCCCGTGGTCTTTTTTACAGTAGCAACGTATCACCTACTCGGCCTCTCCGTAGCCTGGGAATCTTCCATGCGCGTTTCATCGGTGTTCACCTGTGCCCCATCCGCGGCAATAAAAAACAAGTGGCATGGGCGGCCTACCCATGCATTTTTGTAAAGCCTCGCGCAGCAGGGCGGCAAGCATTTTCTCCACCACCCTCCCACCCAGAAATCCACCCCGTTCCCATCCGAATTCCCATGCGTCCACCGCCTCCCACCGACAAGACCGTTACAACCATCCCTCCCACAAGGCCTTCCATCACTCACCTCCTGATGACGCTTTCCCCTTCCGCCCCCGCAGATTTTGCACCCCTTGGCCGCCGGCTCTCCGCTCGCTTACAGTATCTCACCCATGAGTACCGTAACATCGAATCGACATCAGCGAATCCGGTCTCTCATCCAGGCAATCCTCCTCTCCACCCTCATCGCTCTCCCCGCCTTCTCTGCCACCACCCAACCCGCCCCTCGCTTTACCAACTCCACTGCCACCGACGAATTCTTCTCCACCGGCCTCATCCCTCGCCTTCGCATCGACATCGCTCCCCAGCAAATGGACGCCCTGCGCAAGGACCCCCGCGCCTACGTCCTTGCCAAGGTGACCGAAATCACCCCCGGCCAGCCCGACCAAACCTATCCCAACGCCTCCGTCCATCTCAAAGGCATGTGGGGCAGCTTCCGCGACGTCGGCGATCGCCCCGCCTTCACCCTCAGCTTCGGCCGACTCCCCGGCGGCCAACCCTTCCATGGTCTCTGGAAGCTTCATCTCAATAACTCCGTCCAGGACCCCACCTTCCTCTCCGAAAACCTCGGCCGAACCCTCTTCCGCGCCGCCGGTATCCCCGTCCCCCGTTCCAGCCACGCCCGCGTCTGGTTCAACGGCAAAGACATGGGCCTCTACGTCCTCCTCGAAGGCCTCGATCGCACCTTCCTCCAACGCTCTTACAATGCCCGCTCCGGCATCGTCTTCGAAGGCAATCTCCAGGAAATCGATCAGCCCCTCAACGCCGTCGTCGCCGAGCGATCGCTCCCCACCACTCGACCCCTCAAGGACTCCCCCGAAGGCAAGAAACTCCAGGCCGAAGCCAAAACCAAAGCCCTTCCCGAACTGAAGAAACTCGTGGATGCCGTCAATGAACGCGACCGTGTCCTTCGCCGCAAAAAGCTCGAAGAAGTCCTCGACGTCGATCGTTTCCTCACCTTCATGGCCGTGGAGGCCCTCACCGCCCATTGGGATGGCTACTGCGCCAATCGCAACAACTACCGCCTCTTCCTCAATCTCCAAACCAACAAGTTCATCTTTATGGCCCACGGCATGGACCAACTCTTCCAGCAACCCGATTGCTCCCTCTTCATGACCAATGGCGTCATCGCCCGCGTCCTCCTCGAAACCCCCGAAGACCGCTATCGCTACATCGAACGCGTCGCCGAGCTTCGCCAGAAGACCTTCACCCCCGAAGCCCTGACCAAGCGTCTCGACGAGATCGCCGCCCACACGCTCCCCGCGATGGCCGACATCAACCCCGATGCTGCCCGCCAGCACAAGGACCACATCGCCGAGATGAAACGCCGCATCCAGGACCGCTTCCGTGGCGTCGATCGTCAACTCGCCGCCTTCCCCCGTCCCTTGAAGTTCGATTCCACAGGGCTGGCCTCCTTGAAGGGCTGGCAACTCCAGCAGCAATCCGGCCAAGCCTCCTTCGACCGCCTGACCGAAGAGGGCAAGCCCCTCTTCCGCCTCCGCGCCACCACCGGCGGCTGCACCGCCTCTCTCCGCACCACCGTCCTTCTCCCCAAGGGCAAATACACCTTCCAAGCTCGCTGCCGCGTCACCCAGCTGACCCCCGCCAACGACAACGGCGGCCTCTGCTTGCGCATCAGCGGCTCCCAAGCCACCACTCGTCTCTCCGGCAACACCGACTGGCAAACCTGCCAATACGAATTCGAAGTCCCCGATCCTTCCCGCGAAGTTGTCCTCGTCTGCGAACTAAAAGCCAAAAGTGGCCAAGCCCTTCTCGACGAGCAATCCCTCACCCTCCAAAAGCGCTGACCCATCCCCACTTTCATCCCTTCGTGTCGTTTCGTGGCCCTTCGTGGTTTGACACGCATTGACACCCCCTCTCACCCAGAGTTACCCTAAACCCACTGGGGTAAATATATGCAACCAACACTCACCATCGCTCTCTCCCTTGCGATCTTGTCCCTCCTCGCCTGCCCGACACACGCCGAATTACAACCTCCCAAGAGTTCCACCAACGTTCCCACCCTGGTCACCGGCGGCAACGCCTTCGCCTTCGACCTCTACTCTGCCCTCCGTTCCCAACCCGGCAACCTCTTCTTTTCTCCCCACAGCATCCACGCCGCTCTGGGCATGACCTACGCCGGCGCCCGTGGCCGCACCGCTGAGCAGATGGCCGCCGTCCTCCATTTCAATCTCCCCCAAGGCGCCCTCCACCCCGCCTACGCCACCTTGCTTCACGATCTCAACGCCGACGCCACTCGCGACGGCCGTGAACTGTACCGCCTGATCGTGGCCAACGCCCTCTGGGCCCAGGAAGGTTACCCCTTCCATCGCGATTTCCAGCAACTCGTGGAAACCCACTACAACGCCTCCATCCGCCCCCTGGATTTCGCCCACGATGCCGAGTCCGCTCGCGATCAGATCAATCGCTGGGCCGCCCAGCAAACCCGTGACAGGATCAAGGATCTGATTCCCCCCAATATCCTCACCCCCGCGACTCGCCTGGTCCTGACCAACGCGATCTACTTCAAGAGCAGTTGGGCCCAGTGTTTCGACAAGTCCGACACCCAGGACGAGCCCTTCCACCTTTCGCCCGACCAATCCATCAAGGTGCCGATGATGTATCAGAAAGAAAGGCTGAGCTATCTCGAAACCGATCAGCTGCAAGCCGTGGAATTGCCCTACGTCGGTCGCCGCCTCTCCATGCTTCTGCTCCTGCCCAAAAAGGTCGATGGCCTGCCCGAGTTGGAGAAAGACCTCACCTCGGCCAATCTCGCCCACTGGCTGCAAGCCATGAGCATGCGTCAGGTGCGACTTTCGCTCCCGCGCTTCAAGATAACCTCCCAGTTCAATCTCTCCTCAACCCTCCGGGCCATGGGTATGCCCGATGCCTTCGCCCCCAATGCCGCCGACTTCTCCGCTATCGCCACCGCCGAGAGACTTTTCCTCCAGGCCGTCCTTCACAAAGCCTTTGTGGACGTTAACGAAGAGGGCACCGAAGCCGCCGCCGCCACCGCGACAGCGGTGGGGGCCCTGTCCATGGCCAATCCCCAGGAGCCAGCCGTCTTCCGCGCCGACCACCCCTTCCTTTTCCTCATCCGCCACCGCTCCAGCGGCCAGATCCTTTTCCTTGGCCGACTCTCCAACCCCCGAAACTGATCCCGCCAACGCTCCCCTTCCCCCCAGTTCTCCTCTGCAAAACTATCCACTATCCACTATCCACTTCTTCCCACAAAACTCCCTCATTCCCTCTGGCAACTACCAACTACTCACTGGCAACTACAAAACAAGACAAGGGCAGGCTCATCGCCTGCCCTTGCCACTAAACGCTTCCCTTGTATCAGGGGTTACTTCACATCCGACATCTTGATCGCGCACTTCTGCTCGGCGGAGATCAACGCCGCCTCGAGCACACGCTGGGTCTGGTAGGCGTCCTCGAAGTCCGGAATCGGGACGACCGGCTCCTGGCCGGCGATCACCCGCATGATATCGTACGCCTCGTTGACGAACGTGTGTTCATACCCGATCAGGTGCGCATCCGGCCACCAGTTCTCGACGTACGGATGGCTCCCGCCATGCGTGCACATGATCTCGGTCCACCCCTGGACCTCACGCGGCCGGGTCGCATCGTAGAACCACAGCTTGTTCATGTCTTCGAAGTTGAACTTCAGCGAGCCCTTCGTGCCGTTGATCTCGAAGCCGTTGCGGTTCTGGTTACCGATCGCCTGCCGGGCAGCCTCGAAACTGGCCACCGCGCCATTGGCAAACCGCGCCAGGAACAGCACCGTGTCATCCACCGTCACCGGGCCCATCTGGCCCGAAGACTTCAGCCCTGCCGCGATCCCACCGGCCGCCACGCCGGTCATCAGCTTGCGCTCCTTGATGAACGTCTCGGCAATCGCGCCGGCGATCTCGGTGATCTCGCTCCCCGTCACAAACCGGGTCATATCCACGATGTGGGCATTCAGGTCGCCATGGGCACCGCTGCCCGACAGCTTCTTGTCAAACCGCCAGGCCAGCGGAACGCTCTCGTCCGCCCAGTCCTGCAGGTAATAGGCACGGACGTGACGGATATCGCCGATCGCGCCCTGCTTCACCAGCTTCTGCGCGAACGCTACCGCCGGGCACCGACGATACACGAACCACGCGAAGCTCTTCACGCCAGCTTTCTTGGCGGCTTCGGCCATCGCGCGGGCCTCGCCGAGGGTCGCGGCGATCGGCTTCTCGCACGAAACGTGCTTGCCGGCGGCAATCGCGGCCTTGGCGGGCGGCTCATGCATGAAGTTCGGCGTCACAATGTCGACCAGGTCAATGTCCGGCGACGCAACCGTCTTCTGCCAATCCGTCGAGAAGTGCTGCCAGCCCCACTTCGCCATCGATTCCGGATGCTCTTGCGGCAGCCCGAAGACCGTGTGCATGACCGGCTTGATCGGCGGATTGAAGAACCGAGTGACCTGCCCCCACGCATTCGAGTGCGAGCGGCCCATGAAACCCGTCCCAATCAGGGCGACGTTGATCTGATCCTTTTTCGCCATCGTCAGTTCCTTTCTCAGATGACCCTTGTCTTATGTCTAATGACAGAATGTGCGCGAAATCTGAATATAGACGCGTCCAAATCCCCGTGCAAGCATCCGCCCGCCCGCCTCGCCTGCCTCACCGGCCCCCCTGGTTCTCCTCCCCCAACCCGTTTAGTGGCAGCCCGCAGGGCCGGGTTCCTCCTCCCACTACATCGCGCTCCCCATCTCTCGCCTTTGCCAGAACCCCCACCGCGTCCTATGCTTTGGTATATGGCCTGGGTTTCCCTCTGCCAACTCGATGGACTGAAAGAAGGCCTCGGCAAGTACGTCGAGGTCGATGGCTTCCAACTCGCCGTCTTCCTTGATCATGGCCAACCCTACGTCATCGACAATTACTGTCCTCATGCCGGCGGAAGCCTCTCCGGCGGCGATGTGCAAGCCGGCCACGCCGTCTGCCCCTGGCACCAGTGGTCCTTCAGCCTCCAGACCGGCCAACTCCGCAACCGCCCCCTGGTCAAAATCCGAACCTACACCACCCGCCTCCTGGAACGCGAAGGCAAACCCACCCTCCTCCAAGCCGACCTCCCAACCTACTGACCGCAAAACGTAGCACGGGCGTCTCGCCCGTGCGCGTTCTATCTGTATTCATTCGTGACAATGAATACAACGTGGCATGGGCGGCCCGCCCATGCAGCCCCATCCGTACTCCTCCCCTTTGCCACACCCTTCCCCATCACTGCAATCCATCTGTGTCCCTCTGTGCCCCATCCGTGGCAAAGAAACACGTAGCACGCGGCGTCTCGCCCGTGCGCGTTTGATCTGCGTTCATCCGCGTTCATCCGCGGCTCAAAGCTTCGCCCGTATCGCCTCCGCCAGTCGCCGATAGTCCCCGGGCTCGTTATACACCTGACACGACACGCGAATGTGCCATTGTCCCTGCCAGTTGATGAATGGCACCTCGATATGCTCCTCGCTATATAGGTTCTGCTGCATCTTCAGGGCTGTCTCTTCTTTCATCGTCGCCAGCGCCCCCGGCAACTGCACCGTCGCCATCGACCCCAACAGTTGCCCATCCAGTGGCGTCAGCGGTTGCACCTCCCAGCACTCGCACAACATCCGATGAGCCCACACCACCAGTTCGTGGTTATGCCGCCGAACTTTCTCCCACCCCAACTCTCCCATGAACGCGATCGCACGTGGCGTGGTCAGCCAGGCACTGATATCGCGTGTCCCTTGCCAGTCGAATTCCTTGACGAATCCATTTCCCCAATCATGACTGATGACCGCCGGATGCACCTGCGGCCGCAAGTCCTCCCGAGCCCAAATGAACCCCGATCCCTTCGGTGCGCACACCCACTTATGCAGGTTCCCCGCATAGTATGCCGCCCCGAACTTGGGCACATTCAAATCCAACATTCCCGGTGCATGTGCCCCATCCACCATCACCTCAACGCCCTTCGCCTTGCATCCCGCCACGATTGGTTCGATCGGAAACACCACCGCGGTAGGGGAGCTGACATGATCGATGACCAGCAGCCGTGTGCGATCCGTCAGCCCGGCCAGGATCATCTCCACCATCTGCTGCCCATCCCGCACCGGCGTCGGCACCGCGATCTCGCGATAGCTCGCCCCGTTCCGCTGTGCCACATACCGCATCGTCTGTCGCACCGCGTTGTAGACGTGCGTCGTGGTCACCAGCTCCTCGCCCGGCCGAACCGCCAGCGATCGCAACGCCGCATTGAGCCCTTCGCTGGCGTTCGTCACCAGGCCGAAGTCTTCAGCCTTCATGCCCAGCCATTGCCCGATCGGCGCTTTCGCCTGGGCCAGCAACTCGTGACACCGCCGACCCAGCAGCTCGATCGGCTCGGCTTCAATCCGCCGCCGCCACCGGTCCTGTTCCTCATACACCACGCGAGGAACGGCTCCGAACGAGCCATGATTCAAAAACGTCACGCCGTCCTTCAGCATCCACTGGGAGCGAAGACCAGCCCGAACAGGTGTGGGAGCATGCAACATCATATAAATCCTAACGAGGGTTGGGAACGAAGGCGCCGCCGC
>JBLNDH010000115.1:0-5531 GCA_050261455.1 Bacillota bacterium | reverse complement strand
TCGCCCCCGGCCCCGCCGGCTCCATGCACAACGGCTGGGTTGGCATTCCCTCCGAGATGGTTCAGGTCAATCACGACCTCTTCTTCACCGCCAACGATGGCACCCACGGCACCGCCCTCTGGAAGACCAACGGCACCTCCCGTGGCACCGTCATGGTCAAATCCTTCTATAAATCCGACAAGCTCATCCCCTGGGAACTGATGAGTGCCGACGGCACCCTCTACTTCATGCTCGGCGGCACTCAACTCTGGCGCAGCGACGGCACCCCCCGCGGCACCAAGTTCGTCTACCGCTTCCGTGGCGATCAAAGCACCTACATTGGCACTTTCTTCGTCCCCTTCAAGGACAAACTCCTCCTCATCCAGGATGATGGCACCGGCCAGAACGACGCCCTCTGGATCACCGATGGCACCCCTGCCGGCACCATCCAACTCACCAGCAACATCCCCGGCACCGATGACGTCAATATCCGCCAGATGACCGTCATGGGCGATTCCGCGTTCTTCACCGCCCTAAAACCGGAAAGCACTGACCCTCCAGCGCTCTGGGAAACCGACGGAACACCCCAAGGCACAGCCAAGCTGCTCGATTTCCCCCGTAGTTCCGGGTTCCACGAACCCCGCGAACTCATCGCCATCGACCACACCCTCTATTTCGTCTTCAACACCACCAAGACCCCCGGTGCCCAAACCCTCTGGAAAAGCGATGGCACCGCCGCCGGCACTGTGCCCGCCAACGACCTCTTCAAGTCCATCAATGTCACCGGCGTCTTCGATCTCACCCCCTTTGGCAACAAACTCCTGTTCCAAGCCGACCATGGTTCCCATGGTACAGGCCTCTGGATCACCGACGGTACCCCCGATGGCACCACCCCATTCACCCTCACCGCTAACGGCCGCTGGATCAATTTCGACACTTTCTTTCCCGTCGGCGACACCATCTATCTCTCCGGCTACGCCGGCAAGCTCTTCGGCCTCTGGAAAGCCCAAGCCCCCCAGCAAACTCCGACTCTCGTCAAGAACCTCTCCAAACTGCCCAAGGAGCCCTGCCTCACCGATCTAACCAACGTCAACGACGCCCTCTTTTTCTCCATCACCTACGATCTCCCAGCCGAAACTCGCCCCAGCGGCCACATCTGGATCTCCAACGGCACCTCCCGCGGCACCTACACCATCACCACCTTCCTCGCCGGCCACCGCTTCGGCCCCTTCAACTTCACCCCCTTCCAAAACCACCTCTACCTCATGGCCGACGACGGCCAATCCGGCACCGAACTCTGGCGAATCTGATCCCCACCACCCCCTGACCAACAAGCCCGTAGGGCACGCTATTGCGTGCCGCCCCTCTGCCAATCCTGCCCCCATGTCCCCAAGCCCGGTTATTCTCCCGTACGCTGCCCTCCGCCCACCCCGCCACCGTTGCGCTTCCATCAAAAATCCAAAAACCTCCCCCTCCTTTTCCCCCGAAAAACCGCGCATCCCTGAAAATCCGTTGCGCAACAACTCCCTCTTCCGCGCAACACCCCCGTATATGGGAGGAACTCTATGTCTCACCCATCCTCGCCCTCACCCCGCACGCCCCCGCCGGCCCACCCCACCACAAACCGCACCACCAGCATCCCCTTTCAGCATCCCTCCTCCCCCCTACAAAACGAACCCATTTCCCCTCTGGCAACTGGCAACCAACAACTGGCAACTACGAAACAAATCAAACCCATTTGTCATCTTCCCCCTTCGTCGCTCTGTCGCTTCGTCGCTACGTCGCTTCGAAAGACAGGTGGCTCTCAGTGTGCCGAGTGTGGTCCCAGAGCGGTTCCCGGCGTGCCCAGAGCGTTCCCCCCTCAATCCCCGGCGTGCTACCGATGCATCCCCCATCTTTCCCACCCTTCCCCGCCCGCCAGCCGATATAATGGAGGGTACCGCATGCGCATAAAGACTACCCTTTTTCGCTCCCCCGCAGTCCTCTTTGCTCTGATCATCCTGAGCCTCCCCCCCCTCCCCACCCAAGCCAGCGAGCCCGAGAACCTGCTCATCACCTATCTCGAGCGTTACCATCGCCTTTCCGAAAAGGACGTCGAAGGCCGCCTGTCCCTCGCCCAATGGTGCGGCTACAACCAACTCTTTCAGCAACAAGCAGATCTGCTTCGCGAAGTCCTGACCCTTCAACCCGGCCACATCACCGCTTACCGCGACCTCCTGACGGCCGACGCTCATCGCACCCTGCCCGTGGACAAACAATGGGCCGCCAAACTGGAAAACCTGATCAGCCCCAGTTTTAAACTCCACCACAGCCCCCACTTCACCCTCCTGAGCGACGCCGACGAGCAAGCCACTACCGCCCAAGCCGAAGCCCTGGAAGCCACCTATCAGACCTTCTACCAGGAATCCGCCCGCATCGGCCTGCATCCCATGCCCCCCGCCGGCCGTCTGGTTTGCGTCCTGTTCCGAACTTACGACGATTTCTCCGATTACCTCAAACGCTACGAAGGCGAGGAAACCGGCTGGGCCGAAGGCCTGTACTCCTGGCGAACCAATCGCGCCGCCTTCTACCACGATCAGGACAACCCGGTCTTCAAGGACATCCGAGAGCAGATCGCCCGCATCGAACAGCGCCTCCAGGACCTCCGAACCGAGATGGACAAGACCACCAGCACTGCCGGGCGAATCAAGATCCAGGAGCAGCTCAAACGCCTCACCGCCGCCCATGCCGACATGACCACCCGCTTGGCCTTTGCCGCTCGCCTGTCAACCAACATCAAGACCCGCCACGAAGCCACCCACCAACTCCTTTACAACAGCGGCATTCAACGCCGCGGCCGGGAGTATCCCTTCTGGCTCGCCGAGGGCTTGGCGACAGTCTTTGAGCTGTGCGACAAAGAAGGCCACGCCGGGCCGAAATACGTTAACGTCTATCGGCTAAAGACTTTCCGCGATCGGCAACAGGCAGGTGATAAACCGACTCTGGCGCAGCTGCTCACCGAGCGTCCTCGAACCAACGAAGACACCTCCTGGGTGGCCGGGCGCTATGCCCAGGTTTGGGCGCTCATGCACTTCTTCTGGAACAAACGTCCCACCGAACTGCAGAGCTTCTTGCAGGCCTTGGATACCGAGGGCACCCCCCGCGAATGGGTCAGCTTCTTCAAATCCCATTTCGGGGAGGACTTGGATGGCTTGGACCGGGAATTCCGCCGATATGTGGATTCGCTGAATCCCCAGTAATTCGGCGCACAAAAGAACGCAGGAGCAGCCGTGCAGGCCGCCCCTGCGCATCCAATTCCATAACCACAAGTTAGGCGTTGATGCCCGTGATCTTCACCCGCAGGAATTTCTGCCGGTGACCGATGTGCTTGTGGAAGCCCTTGCGGCGACGATAGCGAACGATCTCAAGCTTCGGCCCTTTGGCCGGCCCGAGAACCTCCGCCGTCACCGTGGCATTGTTCACCGTGGGAGTGCCAATCTTGGGGGCACCTTCGCCGCCCACGAGCAGCACACGGTCAAAGGTGATCGTCTTCTGATCAGCACTATCCAGCCGGTCGATGTCAATCGTATCCCCGCTGGTGACCTTGTATTGTTTTCCGCCTTCATCAATGATCGCGTACATGCTTACTCCGCTGCGTAAAGAGCCGGGTACCTTAACAGCTCTTGGCCCTGTGTCAAGCCTTGCAAAGCCTTAGGTTGACCGCTACAACGTGTCTCTTTCTGGATTTCCCGCGGCATTGGCGTAGGTTGTGGTAAGCGAGTGAAGTTCAACCTGATTGACAAAATCGAAGTTCTGGAGCCGCAGCGTATCGTCGCCTGCAAGTATGTGACGCTGGCCGAAGAGTATTTGGGCGATCACTTTCCGACGTTTCCGGTCCTGCCGGGCGTCATGATGCTTGAGGCCTTGACGCAGGCGGCGGGTTGGCTCCTGCACTTTCGCCGCGAGTTCGCCTGCTCAATGGCGGTGCTCCGCGAGGCCCGCAACGTTCGGTATGGCCATTTCGTCGCTCCCGGCAACCACTTGCGCATTGAAGTGGAACTGCTGAAGTTCACAGAGGCTGGGGGCTCTTTCAAGGCGGCGGGCTTTGTAGACAATGAGCAGGCGCTTTCGGCCCGAATCGAATTGGCCTATTTCAACTTAGCCCAGAAGCAGCCCGAGCTGGCCGAGATCGATGCCCGGCTTCGCGAACACAACCGGCGCCGATGGGCTTTGATCGCGCCGGCGAATACTGGATCGGTCATGCTGGAATGCCCATCAGCCGGCAACTGATGACACATAACTGATTACGAACCAAGGATAAAGGACAAAAACATGGCCATGTCTCGTGACGAGATTTACCAGAAGGTGCAAGGGGTACTGGTGGATGCCTTGGGCGTCGATGAGGAGGAAGTGACTCCGACCGCGACGCTGCGTGGCGACCTGGGAGCCGAGAGCATCGATTTCCTCGATATCGCATTCCGGTTGGAAAAGGCCTTCGGGATCAAGATCCCCCGCGGCGAGATGTTCCCGGAAGATGTGTTCACCAATCCCGCGTTCGTCAAAGCTGGGCGAATCACGCCGGAAGGCATGCAGGAGTTGAAGAAGCGCATGCCGCACATGGACTTCAGCGAGTTGGAAAAGGACCCGGACATCAACAAGATGCAGTTCACCGTGAACACCGTGGTGAATTACATCGAGAATAAGCTCAAGGCGGCCTAAGAGAGTTCTGAGTGCTCAGTGCTGAGGTTCACTCATCGCACTCGGCACTCAGCACTCAGCATTCAGCACTCTTCATGCGTTGGATCTGGATTGACAAGTTCACGGAGTTCAAGCCACGGGTTTCGGCAACCGCGGTGAAGAATGTCTCGTTGGCCGAGGAGCATCTTCACGATCTGTATCCGGATTTCCCGGTGGTGCCGCACAGCTTGATCATCGAGGGCATGGCCCAGACGGCGGGGATCCTCGTGGGAGAGGCCTCGAATTTTGCCGAGAAGGTGATCCTGGCCAAGATCGGGCGAGCGACGTTCCATCGGCTGGTCCGGCCAGGGGATACGCTGGTTCTGCAGGCGAAAATCGAGCAGTTTTCGGAGCAAGGGGCCAGCACATCGGGAACGGTCAAGTGTGGGGACGACTTGGTTGCCGAGATCGAGTTGATGTTCAGCCACATCGACAAGAACATGTCGGGAATCCAGTTCCCGGAACACAACTTTGTGTTCACCGAGCAGTTTGGGCAGCTGCTGAAGACCTACCGCACCGATTCAGCCATCCCAATCTGAAGGTGCAGCCGGGGCATCGCGGTGGGGTATCCCGGCGGGAACAGGCGGTGGGTGGGAGGATATCCTCGGCCGCCTCTTGTTGAACCCATCCGTCCATTCCTTACAATTCCACGACAATGAGACGCGTTGTCGTTACTGGAATTGGAGTGATTTCGCCCATTGGCATTGGCACCAAGGCCTTTTGGGAGAATCTCTTGGCGGGCAAGGTAGGCATTCGGCGGATCGAGCAGTTTGATCCTTCCGGGTTTCCTTGCCACATTGCCGGGGAAGTGGCGGCGTACCGAATTGGGGATTATG
>JBLNDH010000114.1:0-16085 GCA_050261455.1 Bacillota bacterium | reverse complement strand
AACAGTACAACCTGAAGGAACTTGTCGTCGAATACCGTCTCTTGCGGCGGATCACGATTGAGGAAATTGAGTCCGCTCTGCACCGCAACATGACGGCCATGGAGCAGGTGGCATTGCACATGGGCATTGATGCCATGCTCCAGCATGCGATCCTCACCTTCGTGGAGCAGCAACAGGCTCAATTGCGAACGGCTACCGAGGCTGAATCCAAGTATCTCTCGTTCATCTCCCATGACCTGCGGAACAACCTCAACAATATGACACTGACGTTGGAGTTGATCCGGCGCCGGTTGGCTGGCGTAGCGGGCATGGAGGAGGACGTCGCCGATCTGAACTCGCTTCAGCAAGCCGTTCTAACCACGGTGGCCGGAATGGACCGGCTGCTCCAAACCGAACGGCTGCGGCGACAGTCTCAAGCCCAGGTGGCTCCCGTCGATCTGCATGAAGTGGTCTCGAAGGTCATCCAGCAATTTGCGGCTCAATCGCAGCAGAAGAACCTAGGGCTGATGATGCAAGTGCCGCCCGATGCGCGAATCAACAGTGATGGGGAGTGGATCCGGCTCGTGCTACAGAATCTGGTGGGCAATGCCGTCAAATACAGCTCCCAAGGAACAATCCGGATCCAGGCGGAAGCTCGCCCCGCCGGAGAAGGCTGGGTATTGTCAGTATCGGACGAGGGGCCGGGGATTGCTCCCGATCAAGTACATCGTCTGTTCGAGGAATTTCAGCGAGGCGACACGCACGGGCAAACCGGCGTGGGGTTGGGGTTGGCCATCGCATCTCAGGCAGCCAGACGACTGGGCGGGCAGTTGACGGTCGAATCGACCGTGGGGGTTGGCACCACGTTTCGAGTGATATTGCCGGAACTCCAGGCGGGTTAGCGATTGATCAGGGTTGGTGTCGCTGGTGGAGAGAAGCCTGGGCCGAGGACAACCTGGTAACGGACAGGGCCTATACTTAGTGGTGGGACCAAGCGAATGGCGGGCTACATGAGCGAGGAAAACGACCTAACCAAGAGCAAAGAGCAATTGGCCGATGAACGACGTCACGCTGAGCAGGCGCAGAAAGAGATCGCCGCTCAGCTGCAGGGCGTGATCAACGCGGCCGTGGACGGCATCATCGCCATTGACGAGCGAGGCCTGATCGAGTGGCTCAATCCTGCCGCCCTGAGGATCTTCGGCTACACCGCCGAGGAGGTCATTGGGAAGAGCGTCGGCATTCTCATGCCCGAGCCCTATCGATCGCAGCATGACACACACATGGCCAATTACCTTCGCACGGGTCAGAAGAAGATCATTGGCATCGGGCGGGAGGTTGAGGCGAGACGAAAGGATGGCAGCATCTTTCCCGCGGAGTTGGCGGTCAGCGAAGTGCAGCTGGGCAACCGCCGCATGTTCACCGGCATCGTTCGCGACGTAACTCGGAGGAAAGAGACGGAGCGGGCCTTGATCGCCGCCAAGGAGACCGCGGAGGCGGCAAGCCAAGCCAAGGATCACTTCCTGGCCGTGGTCTCCCACGAGCTTCGCACCCCGCTGACGCCGATCCTCGCCATCGCCAGTGCAATTCAGGAACAGAACAACTTATCGCCGGAACTACGGGAGGAGCTGGCGATCATCCGTCGCAACGCCGAGCAGGAGGCTCGGCTGGTGGAAGACCTGTTGAACCTGACACGGCTGAATCGGGGCAAGATCGAGCTGCACCAGGAAGTGGTGGAAGCACACGCGTTGCTCCGCAGCATCCTTGGCCAATTTCAGGACCAGATCGAAACCAAGGGTCTGGAATTGAGCATGAGCCTGCGGGCCAAGCAGTCCCACATCTGGGCTGATCCGGGCCGCATCCAGCAGGTATTCTCGAATCTCTTGTCCAATGCCATCAAGTTCACGCCGGAAGGGGGACGTGTGGCGGTACGGACATTTAATGCCGAAGGTCAGTTGCGTATCGAGGTGACCGACACCGGCATTGGCATCGAGCCCCATGTGCTGCCGCGCATCTTCAGTCCCTTTGAGCAAGGTGAGCAAACGGTCTCACGAAAATACGGCGGGCTAGGCCTGGGCTTGGCGATCGCCAAGGGGATTATCGACCTGCACCATGGCACCTTGACGGCGACGAGCCCAGGGCGGGACCAAGGCACCAGCTTCGTGGTGGCATTGGAGGCAATGCCTGCGATGCCGAATCGAGTTCGGCCACAGGCCGAGGGCGGGCAGGCCAATCCCACCAAACGGCGGATTCTGCTGGTGGAGGATCACCCGGACACCCTGCGGATCGTCTCAAAACTGCTGGGAATGATCGGCTATGAGGTTGTGACAGCAACGGGAATGCAGGAGGCGTTGACCCTGGCGAGCCAGGGGAAGTTTGATCTGCTCGTCAGCGACATCGGTCTGCCGGATGGTTCCGGGCTGGACGTCATGCGCATCTTGAAAAAACGGCTGGGAATCAAGGGGGTGGCGTTGAGTGGTTTTGGCCAGGCGGAGGACCTGCGGCAAAGCCGGGAAGCAGGGTTCCTGGAACACTTGGTCAAACCGGTCAGCTTTGAGAAGCTGGAAAGCGTGATTCATCGGCTGGCCATGTAGAGTGCAGGGGGCAGGCCGGCATTCTCTAGGAATGCGGTTCAGACCCGAGAGCTTGTTTCTGGGCGCCACTGGCATCGTGCCGCCAGTACGGGTTCCAGAGCTAGAACACTGGCAGTTTGCCCGCCAGTGGCACCCGAAATGCTGCCAGGGGCCCTCATTGCGGTTCTAAAACCACTTCTATAACCCTGCCCGGAACCGGCCTCATCCATATCTTTCTGCAAACCCGTCACAAAGGGCTTCTTCTCTCGCGAGCCCTCTTCGGGCATAGGATTTGTCGCCGTGAACCACCTTGGCCACCGTTGCTGAGGTTGTGGGAGCATTCGGTCAGCGTGGTCATGGAATTTCGGAGGCCGCCCGGTGAGCGTAACGCGACGACAACACGGAGAGGTATCGGATCCGCATGCCAACCAGCCCATCTTGAGTGCGGGGCCGACACCGGAGCAGGCGGCGGGCGTGCTCGTGCTGGTTCACGGACGCGGGGCAACAGCTCAGAGTATTCTGTCGTTGTACGACGAAGTAGCGATGGAAGGTATCTCGGCCCTGGCGCCCCAGGCTGCAGGCAATACCTGGTATCCGCACTCGTTCTTGGCGGCGCTGGAGGCCAATCAGCCTTACTTGGACTCCGCATTGCGCCGGCTCGATGGCATCGTTACCGACTTGGTGGCCCGCGGCGTACCCAGCCAGCGCCTGGCAATCCTGGGCTTCTCGCAAGGGGCATGTCTGACGCTGGAGTTTGTCGCCCGGCACCCGCGCCGCTACGGTGCGGTGATCGGTTTGACCGGTGGTCTGATTGGCCCGCCAGACAGTTCCCGTAATTACCGCGGCTCACTCGACGGCACGCCCGTCTTTCTCGGCAGCGGCGATCCCGACCCGCATGTCCCCTTCAATCGCGTGCAAGAGACCGCGGCGGTGCTGAAGAACCTGGGCGCGAAGGTTGAACTCCGCCGCTATCCAGGCATGCCCCATACGATCAATGCGGATGAGCTCGATGCCTGCCGTCGGATGTTGCGCGAGATGGTCGGGCCTGCTCCGGAGGCCGGTCGATGAGAATCACCCGGGTTGATGCCGACGCGCAAGGCGAAAGCCACTTTGCGGACCTGGAGATTGCACTGCGTAATGCCGGAAGCATTGGCAATCTGTTGGAAGCGATACCGGCAAAGGCCATCGCACCCGACGCCTCGAGCCGCGTGAGCGGAGGTCGATGTTTATCGTACTGGACTGATCTGAAGATCCCTTCATGGAGTAAAGCATGAATCCGAGCATTCTGGGCATTCATCATGTCACCGCCATTACGGCCGATGCGCAGAAGAACATCGATTTCTACTGTGGCGTGCTGGGGCTGCGGCTGGTGAAGCTGACCGTGAACTTCGATGATCCGGGGAGTTACCACCTATATTACGGCGACGACCTCGGACACCCCGGCACCATCCTGACGTTCTTCGCCTGGGCCGACGCATACCGCGGCCGGATCGGTCCGCCGCAGGTGACGACGACTGCCTTTGCGGTATCGCCCGGAGCGTACGCATACTGGGCCGATCGCTTGCGTGAGCACGGCGTGCCCCTGCAAGCGAGCTCGACACGGCTGGGCGAACAGGTACTCAGCTTTGCCGACCCGGACGGGCTGCAGGTGGAAATCGTGGCGACAACGACGTCGGAAGGTACCGTGGCGGCAGGCGGAGCGGTGCCGCCGGAGTATGCCATCCGCGGTTTCCATGGCGTCACCCTGGCCGAGGAGGGCTATGAGAACACGGCCACGCTGCTGACCGAAGTCATGGGCTTCCGCGCTGTGGGCCATGAGGGCAATCGCTTCCGCTACCGCGCCAGCGGCAACGGCAACTTGGCCACCGTCGTCGATCTGCTGTGCGTGCCGGACGCTCGGCGGGGAAGCCTGGGGGCCGGCGTTGTTCACCATGTCGCGTTCCGCACACCTGATGATGCACAGCAGGAGACCTGGCGCCAGAAAATCGTGCATCTGGGGTACAACGTCTCGCCGGTGATGGATCGGAACTATTTCCACTCGATCTATTATCGCGAGCCCGGCGGCGTGCTGTTCGAGATCGCCACTGACCCACCCGGCTTCACCGTCGATCAGAACGCCGAGGAATTGGGCACCAGGCTAATGCTGCCATCGTGGTTGGAACCCTATCGCGCCCAGCTCGAGCAGGTTCTGCCGCCGCTACGTCTGCCGAGTCGGCATGCGGAAGCCCGCGGCTGATTGGTAGACGAGAACCCCGGGTCGTGCAGGCCGGGTCAATCGCGGGTGGGCGGATTTGGCGTCGTGACGCGGCGTATGTGGTTCGCCAGGGTTTGCAGCCGCATCGGCTTGTACACCACGTCCACTTCGGTCATCCCGATCTGCACCAAGGCGGGAGTCAACTGGTACAGCATGCACCCCGTGTGGATCAAGAACCGCATGTCCGGCTTGATCGCGTGGGCTTTGAGGATGAATTGTTCGCCATCCATGTCACACAGGCGCAGGTCGACGATGGCCAGCTCAAGCGGCTCTGTTTCCAGCATGCGCAACGCTTCGGCAGCGCTGGTAGCACTGTGCACATCAAAACCTTCGTCTTCCAGGTAAGCCGCCACACTCATGCGGACCATGGTGTCATCATCGACAATCAGGACGCGAGGCGCCACGGCTAGTCCTTTCTTCCACAGGCAACGTCACGATGAACTTTGCTCCCTTCCCGGGCACCGATTCCACGCTGATGGTCCCTCCATGATCATTGGTGATTATGAAATAGGACACCGACAATCCCAGCCCCGTGCCTGCCCCCGGTTCCTTGGTCGTGAAAAACGGCTCGAAAATCCGCCACCGCACCGCTTCGGGAATGCCCGGGCCGTTGTCTTCCACCTCGACGCGCACCGCGTTTTCGCGGTGCGCGATGCGGACCACAATCCGGGGCGGCTTGGCGACATCTGGCCGTTCGCCCAAGGCCTGCGCCGCATTCTTCAGCAGATTAAAAAAGACCTGCTGGATCTCGGTGTCATCAACGAGAACGTCCGGTACGTCGGGTGCATACTCGCGAACCATCTCGATCTCGCGGAAATCGTGTTTCTTCTTCAAGTCATAATCACTGCGGGCCAGTTCAATCGTCCGATCCATCAGTTTGCGCAAATCGTGCGGGCACTTGGCCGTCCGAGTACCCGTGCGGCTGAACGCCAACATGTTCCGCACGATCTTAGCCGCCCGCTCGCCCGATACACGGATGAAGTCCAGCATCTCGAGAATTCGACGATCCTCCATGTACGCCCGAACTTTCTCGATGGTCGTGCCGCAGCGTTCAGCGGCCAGGCGGTTGGCCGGTAGATCCAGAGAAGTTCGCGTCAGCACCACCTGGGCATTCTGCAGAATGCCCGCCAGCGGGTTGTTGATTTCGTGGGCAACGCCCGCGGCCAGGCCCCCGACGGTCAACATCTTCTCCGACTGAATCATCATTTCCTGCAAACGCTTGCGTTCCGTGATGTCGCGCGCCAGGCCGAGCACCATCCGCTTCCCGGCAACTTCCAGCAGGCCCGCGTGCACCTCCACCGGGAACACCGAGCCATCCTTGCGACGGTAAACGCTTTCGATTGACACCGGCTGGCCAGGAATCATCCCCTGGCGGAACACGCGAAGCCTGTCAGGATCGGCCCGGTAGTTCACGTCGATGTCCGACAGGTTCATCGCCAGCAGCTCCTGCCGCGAGTAACCCAGGCTCTCGCAGGCCTGGCGATTCACGCTCAGCAGCCGCCCATCCATGCTCGACAGGTAAAAAGCATCGCTGGCCTGCTCCACCAGCGAGCGAAACCGCGCTTCGCTGTCGCGCAGGTCTTGCTCCGCCTTCTTGCGATCCGTGATGTCGGTGAACATCGCGAAGGAGCCCGTAAATTCGCCGGCATGATTGAGAATCGGCGTCGCCGACACCAACACCCAGCGAACGCTGCCGTCCTTGTGAAGGAAGCGGCGCTCGTATCGCCCCGGAACGTTCCTGCGCCGCTGGGCGATCTGCTGCCGGTGATCGGCCAGATCGTCCGGATGCATAAAGCCCACAACTGGCCGGCCAAGCATCTCTTCAATCTTGTACCCGAGGGTAGCGGCCATCTTCGGGTTGGCCAGGATGATCCGGTAGTCCACGTCGAGCATGAAGATGCCTTCGTTGGCCGTCTCGACGATCAGCCGATAGCGTTCTTCGCTTTCACGCAAAGCCGCTTCGGCGAGCTTGATCTGGGTGAGGTCGATGTTCACTCCCACGATGCCAAGGACCTCGTCTCCCTCCTTGATCGGGGCCACGATGTTGCGGTAGTAGGAATGTTTGCCGGACTTGTCCGTAAGCTCCACTTCCTCCGACACGACTTCTCCAGAATACGCCCTGCGGTTGTTGGACTTCCAGAGTTGGAAGGTCTCGTCGGGAATGTCCTGCATCTCTGGCGTGGTACCCAGCATGCTGCCCCAATTCCTGCAGGAGGTTTCGTTTTGCAGGAAGCACACCTCACGCTGGTCCCTGGCCCAGAAATCGACAGGGATGTTGCGGATGACCGCCTGTAGCGTCGCCTCGCGTTCCCGCAGTTTCGTCTCGGCCTCTTTCCGTTCCGTGATGTCCTCGATCACCACGATGTGATGCCACGGGTCTTCACCGGCAGCCCACATAGGGGAGATGGTCGTGTTCACCCAAACCACCGCACCGTCTTTCCGACGATATCGCTTCTCAATGGTGAAGTCGCGGATCTCGCCCGCGAGCAGACGAGCCACGCTATCGAGGTCCAACTGCAGATCCGCCGGAAACGTGATCTCCTGGAAACCGAGCTGCAGCATCTCCTCGCGGGTATACCCGACGATATCGCAGAAGCGTTGATTGACATGCACGAAGCGGCCGGTCCTGGACTCAAGCTCAGCCACGCCGACGCCCGCCTGTTCGAAGATAGCCCGGAATCGCTGCTCACTCTCACGCAGCGACTGTTCCATTCGGTGCCGTCCCGATTCCAGTTCCGCGTTCGCCAGAGCCAAGCCGATGTCCGCAGCCAATTCGGCAAAGAGCGTCCGTTCCTCCTCATCCCGCACCACTTCGGCAGGGACCACCGCGACGAGGATCCCAAAGGTCTTGTCCCCGCGACAGAGCGGGCTTGCCAGCCAAGCCGCCAGGTTCCGGCGCAGAGGCCCGGGACACTCGTCGCAGGGACAGTGGATGTCCGCACTGGCGACCAACCGACGCTGGCGCAGGGCGATTTGGCAACAGACAGGCAATTGCCCGGCCTCCACGCTCTTGCGCAGATGCGTGAATGTGTCTCCCAAACCCGCTTCGGCCACTGCGCTGATCCGTTCGTTCTGATCGAACAACGCGATCCAGGCGCCGCTGTATCCGCGAGCCTGGGCCAAGGTTTCACAGACCTTCTGAATCAGTTGAGCCGGTTCTTTTTCGGCGGCAATGACCTGGTTCACGTTCCGAATGGCGCGCAACACGCCGTTCAAATGCGCCAGCCGCCGCTCGGCTTCGGTGCGATCGACAATCTCGCGGCGTAAGCTCTCGTTGGCCTGAGCCAGCGAAGCGGTCCGCTCGGCAACCATTTGCTCCAGATGCTCCTGGTGCCACTGCAGTTGCAGTTCGGCGCGTTTACGCTCGGTAATGTCTTGAAACGAGACCACGCTGGCGACAATCTCGCCGCGGGCGTCGTAAACCGGCGCCCCATTGATCTCCAGCAGCACGCGCGATCCGTCTGGCCGACGCACCTCCATATCGCTGACGGTCTTGGCCTGTCCCCGCAACCCGGCCAGGATGGGCATTTCCTCAACTGGGTACAACTGGTCCGTGCCATAGCGATAGGCCTGGTATCTCTCATTCAGTTCGGCCCCCACTGCCTCAGGCGAGATGCCCCGGCCCAGCATTTCCACAGCCCGCCTGTTTGATAGGATCGGCTTGCCCGAAGGCGCGTCCACCATAAACACGCCGGCCGGTATGTGGTCCAGCACCGCCCGCAGCGCATACGGCCGGTGGCCCAGCGTTGTCTGAAGCGGTCCTTCTGCCAGAGTCTCTGGATCCCGCTGCTTGCTTTCACTCCTCATGCTCGCGCTCCCGGCCAATCAGGTCCACCACCCAGCGGGCACAACCGGCCTGTCGACGGCATCTTACCGCGTTGAACAACTTGTCGCCGCCGGCAAACGCACGGCGAGTGTAGAGCCCTTGCCCGGCCCTTCGCTGTGAGCATCGATCGTTCCGTGGTGCAGTTCCAAAATGGCTTTGCACAGGGTCAAACCAATACCTAGGCCCCCATTCTCTCGCGTCGCGGCGGCATCAGTCTGACCAAAAGGCAGAAACAGGCTCGCCAGCACCTCGGGACTCATGCCCATCCCTGTGTCGCTGACCTCGACGACCAGCGACTTGTCGGCAGATGGCCTGGCGGCATTTGATCCGGCAGCGTGGCCATCGTTCGGAAGGGCGGACAGGGCATTGTAGCTCCGCAGCAGGACCCGACCACTCCGCGGCGTGAACTTCACGGCATTTCGGATCAAATGGCAGAAGACCTGCTGCAGGCGGCCACAGTCGCCGTGGACCTGGCAGTCCGAAGCGTCAAGAGCCGTCTGCACCACCAGGTGCTTCGATTGAAGCTCCGCCCGGCAAACCTGTAGCGCCGAACGAATCACGGCATGAACATCGCACGGTGCCAGCTTCAACGTCAGTTTCCGCGACATGATGCTGGCAAGGTCCAATAGATCATCAATCAGACGGGCCTCCAACTCCAGATGATTGGACGCCATCGTCGCCGTTTCGCGATACTCGGCCGGCAGGGCCGGATCGGACTTCATCATGCCGAGTTCCATCAATACGGGCGTCAACGGCGTCCGAAGCTCGTGGCTGACCCGACGCAACAGTTCGTCCTTGGCCGCGTTGGCCCGACGGAGTTGGTCCGTCCGGCGCTCGACTTCCGCTTCCAGGTACTGCTGATAGGCTCGACGTTCACGCAAAAACCGAGCCCGCTCCAGCGCCTTGTCCACGGCGTGGCGCAGGATCTCCATATCAAGAATGGGCTTGAACAGGTAATCCCACGCCCCCAGACGCAGCGCCTGTGCGACATCTTCCACGGTTCCGGCGCCAGAAATGACAATCGTGGCTGTATCCGGCCACCGGTTGTGGATGAACTCCAGCACCTGCAAGCCCCCCAAGCGAGGCATCCGCAGGTCAAGAAGGACCAGATCGGCACCCTCGCGACTAAGTCGATCAACTCCCTCCTGCCCATCCGCAGCTTCAACGGCATCGAAACCCCAATCGGCCAGCTGCGCCGAGAGGCTTCGCCGCACAGGCTCATCGTCCTCGATGATCAGAATTCGTTCCTGAACACTCATTCAACAACCTGTTTCATACAATGCTGAAGCCAACAACAGACTTGAGACTAGCAATGTCCGGGCAAGTGGCCACACAGAACTCACCCATTCTACGAGAGTACCTTATTAACTATAGGCTTTACGACATTCGTAGACATGATCCAGCATTCGATTCTTCAGGCCGCCGAACCCAGCGGCTCCGACGCTCACCTCGCCGCAGGCCCAAAGGACCTCCGACGTTAGCCGCTTGTACGTCAGGCCCACAGTTTCTACCATCATGCCACAGCCATGATCCACTGCAACCAGGTGCTGTTTCTTTGTACCGGAAACTATTACCGCAGCCGGTTCGCTGAAATCCTCTTCAACCAGCTTCCTTCCCAAGCGAGTATCCCTTGGATGGCGGATTCGCGGGCATTGAACATCACCGCCGGCCGCAACGTCGGCCCCATCTCGCCGTACGCCATCGAAGGTCTGCGGGCACGGGGCATCCTGCTGCCCCCGGTGGTCCGGTTTCCCAAACAGGTCAGTCAGGAGGATCTACGCTCATCCGCTCGGATCATCGCGATGAACGAGCAGGAACACCGGCCCTTGATCGAATCGACGTTCCCGCAGTGGACTCAGCACGTGGAATACTGGCACGTGCACGATTTGGATCTATCCAGCGCCGAAGAAGCCCTGGCCGAGATCGAACGCTGTGTACGAGACCTGGCGGTGAGCTTGCATCAGGCGACCACGCCGGCCGGTGGTTCTAATCGGAGCGGCCCATCCTATTGTCCTGGGAAAGCAACCATTTTCCTGCATGGCCCACGGGAACAGATCTCTTAAACAGGACGTAGCAATCCACTGAGTTTCGGTTGGTTCGATTCCCAGGCTCTTTGAGGTAATCGCTCGTTCGCGTACGAGATGTTCATCCCGTGGAGATCCCGCATGAAAACAGCCATCGTGGTCATCGCCGTCAGCTCTTTGGTCGGCGGAATAGCCAGCGTCAGCGAGCGGCAGACCTCATACCGGCCCTCGCCGGAGGTCAGTACCCCCAGCGCCCGCGGGAAATCGCAGGCTGACGACGAGCTGGCTGGCCAGGTGACTGCCCCCGGCCGTACCCAGCCTATGAACCAGGTCGCCATCCGCTCAACGGTTTCGCTGCGAGTTTTAGAGGTGCCTATCAAAGAGGGCGATCGAGTCACCAAGGGAGGGAGCATGCAGGGGAGCGTCCCGGCCCCAGCATCCGTCCTAGCGAAGCTGGACGATGGTGATTTGCAGGCGGCATTGCAAGCCGCCGAGGCCAAGAGAGATGCGGCGTTCGCCGAGATCGAAGTGGCCCAGGTGCGTCTAGCCGCCCAGCAGTCGCAGGTGGCCAGCAGCCGGGTTTGCCTGAGCGAGGCGGAGCGGAGTTGGGGCCGATTCAGGAATCTGGTCAACACCGAGTGCGTCAGCCAGTCAGCCGCCGACGAGGCAAACTACAAATACGAGCGGCTCAAAGCCGAACACGAGGCAGCCATACGTGGACACGATGCCAGTCGAGCTCAATTGGCCGTGTTGCGACAGAACCTCAAAGCCGCCGAGTTGGGCATTGAGCGGGCGCGTCTGGCATTGGCAGCCGCCACCCTCATCTCGCCCATTGACGGCGTCATCACGCGGCTGAATGTCAAGGTGGGCGAAGTGGTGACCGGCACGATCAGCAATCCAGGCACAGTTCTGATGGAAATCGCGGACATGGACCACATGCTGATGATCGTCCACCTTGATGAGGCATCGATCGCCAAGGTGCAGGTCGGACAGAAGGCACTGGTCCGCCTGAACGCATATCCCCAGGACGTTTTTCAGGGCACGGTTGCGCACCTGGCGTTGACCAGCACCGACGAAAACCCTCGCGGCTTCAAGGCGGAAATCCTTCTGGATACCCAGGGCCGGCTGATCCAAGCCGGTCTTGGCGGCGAAGCGAGAATCGAAACCCAATCGGACGCAGCACGCCAGTGAGCTCATAGACTCGTTCTTCGAGGGACGGGCAACCCTCGCCCACAAGTCAACCCGGGCTGTCCTTCGGCCCCGGATCTTTGCCCCATCAATCCAACGGGGCCGCTCCACTCACCATACCGGCAACGCGGGGTACGTTGGCGGGATATTACTGCTTAGAAGCGGTTTCAGAACCGCATGCGGCATGCCACTGGGAACTTGGTGTGTCACTGGCGGCTTGCCCGCCAGTGTTCTAGCTCGGGAAGCCCGCATTGGCAGCAAGCTGCCCGTGGCGCCCATAAAGCAAGTTCCCGGCTATGGAACCGCTTCTTAAAGGACTGGTGTCATCACAGGAGCAAACCGAATGAACAAAGGACTGGTTTCACGCCGACGCTTCATTCATGCCGCCGGCGCAACTCTCGGAGCGGTTACGATCGTGCCCCGTCACGTGCTCGGCCAGGGCCAGATCCCGCCCAGCGAAAAGCTGAACGTCGCCTGCATCGGCCTGGGGTGGCCCGGATGCAAGGACGTCGATGCCCTGGCTCCCACGGAGAACATCGTTGCCTTCTGCGACGTGGATTCCACCCGGGCCCCGGAGTTCCGCAACAAGTACGCCAAAGCCAGGAACTTCGTGGACTATCGCAAGATGCTCGACGAGATGGACAAGAGCATCGACGCCGTCATCGTCGCCACGCCCGATCACACCCATGCCGTGCTCGCCATCGCCGCCATGAACCGCGGCAAGCACGTCTACTGCGAAAAACCCCTGGCCCACTCCGTCGCCGAAGTTCGCGCCATGATGAAGGCCGCTCGGGACAACAAGGTCATCACGCAGATGGGCAACCAAGGCCATTCCTCCGATTCCATCCGTCTTTTCTGCGAATGGATCTGGGATGGCGCCATCGGCAATGTCCACACGATCCAGGCCGGGTGCAGCGCCGTGAACACCGGCATGGATCGCCTATCTGAAATCAAGAATCGCCCGCCCGTGCCCGCGAACCTCAACTGGGACCTGTGGCTCGGCCCGGCGCAGCAGCGCCCCTATCATCCCGCCTACCTGCACGAAAGTTGGCGCGGCTGGGTCCCCTTCGGCGATGGCACCATCGGCGACTGGACCTGCCATGTCATCGACCCGGTCTTCTGGGCCTTAGACCTCGGTGCCCCCACCTCCGTGCAAGCCCAGGCCAAGGAATACGATCCCAAGGCGCAAGCGGATGTGTTCCCCCGCGGCGACGTGATCACCTACGAGTTCCCTGCCAAGCAAACCCCTCACGGCCAGCGTGGCCCGATCACCCTGGTCTGGCACAGCGGCACCGACCGAATCCCCCGGCCGGAAATCCTGGAGCCGGATCGTCAGCCCGTAGACACCGGTGCCATCGTCTATGGCGACAAGGGCGCGATCATGTACGGCTCGCACGGCGCCGGCGGCGTCCGCATCATCCCCGAAGCCAAGATGCGGGCCTACAAACAGCCCGAAAAGATCATCCCACGCGTCCGCGGCGGCGGCCATGAACAGGACTGGGCCCAGGCGATCAAAGCCGGCAAACACGCCGGTTCCGATTTCTCCTACGGCGGCCCACTGACCGAAATCGCCCTGCTCGGCGTCATCGCCATCAAGATGCTCGGCACCAAGCTCCAGTGGGACCCCCAGAAGATGCAGTTCACCAACTGCCCCGAAGCCAATCAGTTCCTCAACCCGCCCTACCGCAAGGGCTGGACGCTGTAACACGCAATCACATGGGAGGGCGAAGCTCCTGCCGAGCCGGGTTCACGGCTCGCTGGGAAGCTCGCCCTCCCGCTCACTTGCTGCGGTATCAGCGTTTCTTCGCATACGCCCGCACGTAATCCACGTACATGTACGAAGGGCTGACGGCCTTATCGATCGGCCAGCCGCCACCCATCGCCAGATTCACCAGCATATACAGCGGCACCTTCGCCTCTTCCGGCGTCTTCTGCTTCTGGACCTCGATTCCGTCGAAATACCAAGTGACGTTCGCCTCATCCACCATCACACCATAGGTGTGAAATTCATCTGTCAGGCCAGGGGCAGTCACGAAATCGCCTTGGGCCCAATGCTTGCCCCCCGGCGGCCACAGGTGCATCGTGGAGTGGATGGAATTCGGCATCACGCCGTAGTGCTCCACCACGTCAATCTCGATGTTGGTGGGTTTCTTGTCCGTAAGCGACGGCTGGCCCAAAAGCCAGAACGCCGGCCACATGCCCAGGCTCTTGGGGAACTTGGCCCGCATCTCGAAGTAGCCGAACTTCTGGGAAAAGCCGCGGCCCTTGGGATCCACCGACGCCAGGATTCCCCCGCACCACTTGCCGTTCTTCTTGGCCGCTTCGATGCACAGGATGCCATTCTCGACGGTGAACGGGAACCCATCCTTTTGCTCGACGAAACGGGCATTGCCGAAGGTCTCCTTGGTGCTGGTGAACCAGCGTGTGCCAGGACCGGCAGCCGAGACGCTCAGGTCATTAAACTCCTCGTTGAAGGTCCTGGTGAAGCCGTCGAGCTTCAGGGTCGGCGGCGGCAGCTTGGGCAGCGGAGCCTGCGAATCAACCCTGATGACCCCAATCTGATACCGGCTTGCGCCCGTTTCCGCCCGGACCCCCTCCTCCGTTTTCAGCGTCGGATGATCCCACCCCCGGTCCGAAGCCCGTCGATCGTAAAGCCCGAGCATGATGCGATACTCGCCATCGGGAACGCCGATCGGCACAAACACATTGTTGCTATACTCGACCCGTCCCGACCAGATTGACGTGGCCACTGCAGGCGTATGATCCGCCTGGAACGCCATCTTGCCATCGGGGCTGATGAAATGGACAAAGGCCATGAAATCCCTGCCCATGGGCTCGGCATCCCACCGATAGGTCACCTTCGTCGAAAAGCCCGGCCGGCAGGATGCCGGATCAACCACGGCCGGCAAGAGCGTCGGATGCCCATCGACCACCGGCCCGGGGACAACCGACAGGTCATCGATACAGATCGAACCCACATTCCCCGCAGTAAACGAGTCCTTGCCGATGTTCAGACCCAACCCCTTGGCCGGCCCATGCCATTTGCCGTCATTGGCGCCGCCCCAATGCTCGCCACCCACCAGATCGGAGATCTTCAACACGATCTCCTGCCAGTCCTGCGTGTTGGCCAGCGGAATCCCGTTCTTCTGATGGCATTGATCGCTGCTGTCGGTGATGCGCAGGCCAATCCGGGCTACGTTGACCGACTTCACCCAGAGGTGCAGTTCCTTAAAGTCCCTGCCCTTGAGCGACGCCAGATCGCGCCAGGTGCCGACGTAGGCCCCGCCAGCGCTGAAGTCGGCCTGGAGCTTGTACGACTGCTTCCCGCCATGGGCGACTGCCGCATCGAGCGTCAGGCTGCCCTTGGCGCCGGGGAATTCCCAGCCGCCGATATAGGTCCACCCCTTGGGCTCAGTTTCGAAATCGTCCAGCAAGATGAACGAGTCACTTTTCGTCTGCGCGCCAAGGATCAAAGGCAGGATGAACAAAGAGAGGAATGTCACGCCGATTTTGTGGGGGTACATATTCATCACGCACGTAAGTTATTGACGGCGCGCACTGCTCACAAGGGCCTTTCACTGCGAAGAGGCTCACACTTCCCAGCCCGGGCGATAGTTGGGCCGGACCAAGGCTTGGGCGGCGGGAGAGCCGGTGAGCTTCATCGACGCCGAGTCCCAATGGAGACGCTCGCCGGTACGGACGGCGAGGTTGCCCAGCAGGAGCGATTCGGTGACCTTGGCGGAGACTTCGAAGTTGGCGCCGGTTTGGAGCTTCCTGTCCTTGATGGCATTGAGCCATTCGCGCTCGTTGCCGGGGGAGCGGGGCAGGGTCTTGGGGGGTTCGACGAAAGATTTGGCCTTGGCGTCGGGCAGAAGTTGCATGTGGCCACCGGTGAAGTCGCAGAGGAGGGCGCCCTGGGTGCCGAGGAAGAGGAGGCCTTCGGCGGGGAGTAGAGCGTCGGATTCGAATTCGGCAGGTCGGGCGGGCTTGAGGCCGCCGTCGTACCAGGTCAGCTTGACGGGGGGCAGCTGGTCGCGGGCGGGGAAGTCCAGATGGACGATGGAGGCCTTGGGGAAGGAGTCGGGGAACTGCTCGGAGGAGCTGCCCTGGGCCGCGATGGGCGGGGTCAGCTTCAAGGCGCGGTAGATGACATCGAAGCTGTAGCAGCCCATATCGCCCAAGGCGCCGCAGCCGAAGTCATGCCAGCCACGCCAGACGAAGGGGAGGTAGATGGGATGGAAGGG
>JBLNDH010000113.1:0-4258 GCA_050261455.1 Bacillota bacterium | reverse complement strand
GTAGGCGGTCTCGGTCTGCCAGGAAGGTATGCCATATCTGCTGCCCAACTCGGCCATCTCCCGCGGCGCGCGCGTGACCTGCTCGAAGTGCTTGTCGCCTGCGGCTCGCTCGGGGTGGGCGGCGAGTTCCAAGAACACCTGCGGTCCGTCACCGGAAGAGCGGTAGTGATGGTAAGCCAGTGCTCCGATGTATTTTCGAGCCCGTTCATCGGCCAGAACCGCGCGGGTCAGAGGTACCGCCCGGTTCACATCCATGAAGTCGGGGAACATGATCTTCGTCGTCAGCCCCTCTTTCTCGAATCTTGAGCCGGTGGCCTTCACCCACTGGGTATAAAACTCCGGCGAGGTCCAGCCCTCCACATCCGGCTCGTTGTGCAGGCTCCAGTATGGTGCCTCCAGCCCGTAAGTACGCTTCAGGTACAACAGGTGGGCCGCCGCCCATTCGGCATACTCTTCGAATCGCTTCGGGTCAGTCGGATCGTTCATCTTGTGTTTGAGCCAGGCGGGCAGCCCTCCGGGGGTTGGAATCCAATTCGCCAGTCCCAGCGGCACTGCCGTTCTTAGGAACTCGCCCCACTCGACGAGCCCGTTGGCCCTGTTCTCTATCGCGCGAGATGACGTGGGCTTGCCGCTTTGGCCCGACCAGTTCAAACGGTCCCAGGCCATCACCTGCGGGTCATCGTTATCGTTTTCAGGTTCGATTCCCAGGGGCGGAATCGTCAGGCGGGCATGACTCAGCCCCAGGCCATAAATGGCCGCCTTGAGTATCGCCGCCCGCTGGCTGGGATCGGTCTTATAGGTCACGCCCAACGGAGCCACTGAATCGAAATTGCCGCGCTCAAATAACTCGAATCCGCCAAAAAGGCATGAGCCGAAGCCGTCGATTCGCTGGTGGACCTGCGCGCCATCAATGACAACTGTTACGTCATCGCGCGCCGGTGAGATCGTCGGCTGCGCTGCTGCCAGCAGTGCGAAAGCATGGATCAGGCCGAATACACAGAGAGTCTTCATGTCTTCCTCCCGTCACCTGATACTCTACGGCCGCCGACTGCGAAGCACAAACGGGCCTCCGCAGAAGGCTGGCTGTATTCAATGGGCCATCACCAACGCCGCCAAGCCAGAGAGGATGACCACGGCGGCGCTGACCAGCGGCGCTCTGCGGCTGATCCAGGCAAACCGCTCGGATCTGCCGAGCTGCCCCAGGCTCATCACGATCAGCACGCCCACACCCACCAGCGTCAGCGCCAGCCCCACGCTGAATCCCAGAACCATCAGGAATCCCCAGGCGGTTTTGCCGACGCTCAATGCCAACAGCATGACCGTGATCGAGGCCGGGCAGGGAATCATGCCTCCGGCCGCCCCGAAGGCCATGATCTGCCCCGGCGTCGGCCGCAGGCCCTGTTGCACGTAATCCGGCATCGTCGCGACGTGGGAACGGATGTGTTCCTCCTCGTCCATATCCGCGTGCTCATGCCCATGGTCGTGATGGTGTTCCGGCTCATGCATGGCGAAGTCGAGCGTCTCCGCTTCGCTGTCCCTCGCCAGTTCAAGCGTTGCCGCAAACTCGTGCGGCTCGGCCGGGGCGGCGCTGCTCATGTACACGCCGGCCTGGCCCGGCTGCGGTTCCAGAACCAGTGTCTCCGCCGTTCCATTGCCTCGGTCAATCCTGACGGTAATGCCCAGTCCGTCGATCGGCTCGATCAGAGTGCATTGCATGCGTTCGCCGGCTGGGGTGTCGATGATCTGCAAGGTGCCTCGCGCCAGCCGCCCCTCGAAGGCCACCGGCTCGGGAGCGTGGTGATGATGGCCGGGAGCACAGCCCTTGCGCGGCCAGCGCCGCCAGAGCATCCAACTGCCCAGCAGGACCACCACCAAGCCGCTGCCCAGTTGCAGCCAGCGGCCGGCCTGGTCGGCAAAGGCCTGCCGGCCCAGCATCAGCGCGGTGACGGCGATGGCAATGACCACCACGCTGTGCGTCGCCGCCACCGACAGACCCAGCAGCACGGCATCGCGTTTGGTGCCCTTGATGCCGATCAGGTACGCGGCCGTGAGCGTCTTGGCGTGGCCTGGCTCCAAGGCGTGCAAGGAGCCGAGCGCCAGGGCCGTGGGAAAGTACAACAGCGATATCGAGGCATCCACCATGGACCGGACTCCGGTTAGGGCGACTACTTGAGGTAGGCCTGCACGACTTCGATCAGCTCCTGCGCCGCTTGGTGGCGTTTGGAGGAGATCGGCTCGTCAGGATCGAGCACATGCTCTTTGATGTGGCCTTCGAGGATCTCGCACATCAACCCGTTGATCGCCCCGCGGCAGGCGGCGACCGTCTGGAGAATCAGCGTACAGTCCTTCCCATCGGCAAGGGCGCGCTCGATGCCCTCCACCTGGCCGCGAATCCGCCGAACGCGGTTGAGCAGCTTCTCCTTGTCTCGAATCGTATGGGCCATGGGTCTTCTCCGTTGGCGTTATACTATACCCCACTAGGGTATATGTCGAGCCACCCCAGCCGTCGGGAGAATGCACGTTGTAACCGCGGTTACATTGCTCCTAGAATCGCGTCGGTTCACGAAAGGAGCCGACCATGAACCACCGTCAGCATATCGCCTTTGCCGCCGTAATCTGTCTTACTACGGCCGCTTTCGGCCAGGATTCAAAGCTCGACACGGCCCGCATCGAGCAGCTCACCGGCCTCAAAGGCAAGATGGACGCGAAGGAGAACGTCTTCAAGGTCAGCTTGCCGCGGGCGGACATCCATGCCACGACAGCCGGCCTGAAGATGACGCCTCCCATGGGCCTGACCGCCTGGGCCGCCTTCACCAATGTCGGCGGCCACACCATGATCATGGGCGACATGGTCATGCTCGAAGACCAAGTCAATCCCGTGATGAGCGTGGCCCTGGACAACGGCCTGGAAGTCACGGCCTTGCACAATCACTTCTTCTGGGACTCGCCCAAGGTCATGTTCATGCACATCGGCGGCATGGGCGATGAGGCGACGCTGGCCTCGGCCGTCGGCAAGGTCTTTGCCAAGATCAAGGAGACCAGCGGCGGCAAAGGCGAGGTGCCGGTCGCGGCCCTCGACCCCGCTCAGACTTCGCTGGACCCCAGGAAGATCGAGGCGATCCTCGGCAAATCGGAAACCGCCAACGGTGTGTGCAAGGTGACGATTGGCCGGACGACGAAGATGGCGGGCCATGAGATGGGCAACGCCATGGGCGTCAACACCTGGGCCGCGTTCGTCGGCAGCGATGACAAGGCCGTCGTGGACGGCGACTTCGCCATGTACGAGAACGAGGTGCAGAACGTGCTCAAGGCCCTGCGGCACGCCAACATCAACATTGTGGCCATCCATAACCACATGACCGGGGAGAATCCGCGGGTGATCTTCCTGCACTTCTGGGGCGTGGGAAGCACGGAGGATCTGGCCAAGGGGATCAAGGCCGCGCTGGACACGCAGAAACAACTCTCACCAGCGGCCCGCGTCGGCGGATGACATGATCGGAGGTGAGTTGTATGAGCACGGTTAAGACCGACACGACGCTACCCCTGCTGGGGGGCCACTACCACTTTCTGCTGCGGAGACTGCATTCGCTGACCGGCATCGTATTCGGTGGTTACCTCGTCGTGCATCTGATCGTCAACGCCACCATCGCCCAGGGCGGGCGGGCCTACCAGGTCCAGGTGGACAAGCTGGAGAGCCTGCCTTTTGTCTGGCTGATCGAGTGGACGTTGATCTACATCCCGATCCTCTACCACGCGGCCTACGGCACGTGGATCATCCTGACCGGCCAACCGAACGCGGCGAGCTACCCCTATGCCAAGAACTGGCTCTACCTGCTCCAACGCATCAGCGCCGGCATCCTCGTCCTGTTCCTACTCTTCCACGTGCTGTCGCTGCGCTTTCATCTGCTGGGCAGTGCCTTGAGCTTTAACACCGAGGATGCGACCTATACGACTTGGCGGCACATGCACGCCCACCCGGCCATCGCCTACTTCGTCTACCCCGTGGGCATCCTGGCCTCCTGTTTTCATCTGGCCAATGGGTTCTGGACGGCCGGGATCACCTGGGGACTGACCGTCAGCAGTCGCGGCCAGCGGCGATGGGGGCTTGTCTGCATTCTGCTGTTCATCGTAACCTATGCCTTTGGCATGGTGGCCTGGATTGCACTTCTCTCTATGGTGCCGCCCGCTTCGCTGGCAAGGTAAGCCTGACTTGGCGAGGTGCATCTGGAGTGACCACCCGGAAAGGCTGGCCGCATGG
>JBLNDH010000112.1:0-7740 GCA_050261455.1 Bacillota bacterium | reverse complement strand
CCTGGCTCCTCAAGCACCCCGCCCACATCATCCCCATCGTCGGCACCACCAACCCCGCCCGCATCCGCGAAGCCCTCAAGGCCGACGAAATCGACCTCCCCCGCGAAGACTGGTACCGCATCCTCCTCGCCGCCCGCGGCGAGCCGCTGCCCTAAGACCGGCTACTCTCTTTCTCTGGTGGAGCCGACATTTCTGCCTGTTTCCCCCTCTCCCTCGCCCGGTACTCCGGGAGAGGGCTGGGGTGAGGGTTCCGCGCAATGCATCCGCCCCAACACTGCGACTTGAAACAAACAGAACCGCCAAGCCCGCCAAGAAACGCCAAGATCGCCAAGCGAAGAAGTGGATGAGCCACAGAGAACACGCAGAACATAGAGGAATACATCCCAATTCTTCTCTCTGTGTCCTCGGTGTCCTCTGTGGCTTTCCTCTTTCTCGTCATTCGGGTTTCCTCATTCGGATTTCGGCCTTCGTCATTTCCCCTTCCCCGCCATCCGCGCCGCCCCCATCGCCGCGTGATGATCGCTGTCGCCGACCGTCAGCGTCCACCCCGCCCTGGCCACGCTCGTCAGGTTCGTCTCGATGACCTGTCGCAGCGTTGGCAGCACATGCCCCAGCCGGATTCCGATTCCGCCCGCGAGCGCCACATGGGCTGGCCGATAGATCGCATGGGCAATCCGAATCGCCCGGGCCAATGCCCGCATCGGCACTTCATCGCCGCGAAAGCCCTTTACGATCGAGCCCACATCCTTCCCGTACCGGGCCATCAGCGCCGCTGTCCCCAGGTAGCCTTCCAGGCTTCCGGCCCCGCCATCCGGCCCGATCACCGGATCACCCTCGATCGAAACATCCATCTGCCCGATATGTCCCGGCGATTCGCCATCCACGTACAATGGCTCCCCCTCATTCAACACCGCCGCCCCGATCCCCGTCCCCAGCGCCAGCACGAGCAGCCGACCTTCCAATTGCCGCTGATACCAGAGGTCGTACCCCGTCGCGATCGCATCGCTCACCACGCGGACTCGCCCCAGGCCCTCGCCCAGCGCCATTCCGATCAAGACACTCAGGTTCACCCCATTGAGCCCCGGCACATTCACCGACAACGCCACCGCCTGCCTGCTCTCATCAAGTAACCCCGGCACGCAAAGCCCCACTCCCTCTGCCCGCGTCGCCCGCCCCCCGGCCGCCTCACGAAGGGCTCGCGCCAACTCCTGCGTATCCGGCCGCTCATACCGCTCGCTCTGCCCCGTCCATAGAACCTGGCCCTCCTCCACCGCCGCCATCTTGACGGACGATCCGCCGATATCGATCCCGAGATAGCTCATAGTCGCCCTTTATACCACCCAGACCAGTTCTTGCTCACCCGAGGCGATGATCCACAAATCTACATAGATTTCCTTTTGCGCCACAGCCTGGCCTGCAAAACAAGGATTCGTGGAGATTTGGGCAGGCTTGTGGATACCCTCTTCTACTTGCCGACACCGCACCGGGCCAATATGGTGGAGTCTTTCCTACACGAGGCCAATCATGAATGAATGGGTTTTGGAAGAGCAGACGCATGCGTTTATCCGTAGCCAGAAGTGGGAGGCAGCCGTCCTGCCGTTCGGCGCCACCGAGCCGCACAACCTCCATTTGCCTTATGGCACCGATACCTTCCAGATCGGCGCCATGGCTCGCCGCGCCTGCGAAGCCGCCTATCAACGCGGCGCCAAGGTCCTCCTGCTGCCGACCATCCCCTTCGGCGTGAACACCAATCACCTGAACATCCCCGGTGCCTTTCCGCTCAGCGTCACACCCACCACGCTTTTGAAGATCCTCACCGACCTGGTCGATTCACTGGAGCGCCGCGGCATCCGCAAGCTGCTGCTGCTCAATGGCCATGGCGGCAACGAACTGAAGCCCCTCATGCGCGAGTTGCACCACCGCACCCAGGTCTTCCTCTGCCTCTGCGACTTCTTCCGCATGGCTGCCGATCAGTACAAGACCCTCTTCGACAAACCCTCCGAGCACGCCGACGAAGTCGAAACCAGCCTCGCTTTGGCCTACTTCCCCCAATATGTTCACATGGAACAGGCCGGCAACGGCGCCGTGAAGAAATCCAAACTCGAAGCGATCAACAAAGGCTGGATCAGCATCACCCGCCCCTGGCACCTGATCAGCCAGGACACCGGCGTCGGCGACCCCTCCGCCGCCACCGCCGACAAGGGCCAACGCCTTATGAACGTCATCGTTGATCGCCTCGGCGGCTTCCTCTACGACCTGGCCACGACGAAGATGGATGACCGATTCCCCTATTAATAACCTTCACGCTGTCAGCGCCGGACCGAGTGGCGTAAGTACTGAGTGCTCAGTGCTGAGTACTGGGTGCTAAGGATTGCCCGACTCAGCACTCAGCACTTGGTATTCAGCACTTCTCTCCATGTGCCATCAAGATCACTCTACTGCGCATCAATGCGGTACAGGTGCACCTCGTACCCTTTGAATTCATCCTCAAAATGGCCATCAATCGCATTAAACGTGCGGAATTCCCCCAGCACGGTCACCCTGGCCCGCGGCGCCAGCCCCTTGATCTGGAACGAGCCCTTGGTCGCCCCCTCCCGCATGCTGACCGTAAAGACATAGGTGCTGTTTCCGCGTCGCTTGGCCATCGTCGCGATCGGAACCTCGCCATTCGAGCTGCTCACTGTCGCCACATCGCTCAGGGTTCGGCTATTGAGCACGGCCGCCAGCTCATGGATCTGCCCATTGATCCCCTTGATCCCCTCCGCCATCTCCGGATCCGCCAGCATCCCCGCCTCGATGAACTTCGGCTTGAACTCGTGGCTGAAATAGATCAACCCCGAAGCCCCATGGATGATCGCCATCCACACCTCGGCCTTCACCTGCGCCACCGTCGGCTTTCTGTCGGGATTGTCGATATGGGTGCATTCAATGCACGACCAGACCGGCTTCTGGCCTTGCGTCCATTGCCGCAATCGCTCCACCCCCTTGGCGACATACCACAGATTCCCCGCCACGTCGCGATGGGTGTGGCTCGCGGGGTAGATGTCGAATGAAGCGATATCGCATCCCTTGAGATACTCCGGGTAATCCTCCGGATGATTGGTCCGCACACCCCGCCCATACCATCGATCCCACGCCACCCCCTGCCCCAGATTCAGCATCACCGGCCGCGAGGGATCCACTTCCTTCAGACGCTGGTAATCCTCCACGATCCTCTCCGCCGGGATCGGCGGCCCATACCCCTTGCCGGCCCCCAGCGACTGCGCATTGTCCGGCTCATCCCCATGCATCCACCCCAAAATGATCCTGTTGTGCGAGCTCTTGAGCCCCACCTCATTCTGATGGCAGATCAGCGCCATGCCCGCCTTCTCCAAGGCCTCCAATTGGGCCTCTGTTGGGCCCTTCCACAAAGCGACATAGACGTTGATGCCCAGCGATTTGTACTTCGGAGCATTTCTCGGATCCTGCAGCCAGACCGCAATCGGGAAATAGGCACTGGATGCATCTCGCTTGATCAGTTCCGATGGAGCCGGGAACCGCGACGGATTGGATTCGGGGACTTGAGCACAGACCCAGGCCGTCGAACACGATAGCGCTGCGATCGCAGCCAAGAGGTGTTTCAACATGGATCGTATTCTCGCCAGCTTCGAACACCCTCGCAAGCATTCGAACCCGCACCCTCAGTCATACTCGAACGCATTCTTCGCCATCACCAGGGGCCGGTTCTGGCCAATGTTCAACAGCAAACCGACCGCGATGAAGCTGGCTAGCAGACTCGAACCGCCATAGCTGACGAAGGGGAGAGTAATGCCCGTTACAGGCATGAGTTTGAGGGCCACCATGAGGTTCAGGAACGTCTGGCCCGCCAGCAGCGAGACCGTGCCGACCGCCACCAGCCGCCCGAACGGCTCCCGCGTGGCCGAGGCAATTTCAATGCCCGTGGTGAACAGAACCAGATATGCCCCCAGCAGCAGGGCCGAGCCGATGAACCCGAACTGTTCACCGATCAGGGCGAAGATCATGTCGTTGTGGGCCTCGGGAACCGACCGCCCGACGGGGATATTCATGGCCCCGCGACCGGACAGGCCGCCGGAACCGAAAGCAATCTGCGCCTGCTCCTGCTGAAAGCCCGTCTTCCGCAGGACCGCCGGATCATCGGAGAACAAGGCATACACCCGATCGCGCTGATAGGCCTTCACCAGGACCGGCATGTGCTTGAGCACGGGAAATTCATAGGGCAGGCCCGTCTTCTCCTTCGGCCCGGCGTACCACGCCAGGGGCGCCAGCAGGATGGCAATCCCCATGATCGCCAGCAGGTGGCGGATCTTGGCCCCGGCGACGAAAAGCATGGCGAAAAGCGACGGAATAAAGACCAGCGCGGTCCCCAGGTCCGGCTGCTTGAGGATCAAAAGCAGGGGCACCACCGCCAGGGCAAAGGGCGGAAGCAATCCACCGAGCGTGCGGTAATTGGACCGGAAACGGAGATACCGGGCCAGGATCATGCAGAAGGTGACCTTGGTCAGCTCAGCCGGCTGGAAGTTGGTGAAACCCAGGTTAATCCAGGCTCGGGCATTATTGGCCTCAACCACGCAGAAAAGCCCGCCGGAGGGCATCCCCGGCAGGATGGTGTAGATCAGCAGGAACAGGCTCAGGAAATACAGGAACCACGCCCATCGCCCGATCTGCTGATAGCTCAGCATCTGCATGAGGAACATGCACACCATCCCCAGGCCGATGAACAGCAGCTGCTTGGTGGGATCCCCGCTGAACCGAATATCGAACGAGGCGCGGGCCAGGATGCTGGCATACCCCAGCGACGACAGGACGACAACCGCCACTATCACGGGCCAATTGGTCGCAATCGCGAGTTGTCGCCACAGCCGGTTCATTTATCCGGCGGAAGGTACTCGTGTTCCATGCAGGCATCAAGGACCGCCTTGGCAACAATGCCGGCGTCCGAGCCTCCTCCCCCGCCGTATTCGAGCATCACCGCAAAGGCAATCTTGGGATTGTGGGCCGGGGCAAACCCGATGATCCACGCATGGGAGAGCTCCTTGCTGTTCTCGTTGGTGCTGCGGTACCAGGGCAGATCGGGGTTGGGATGCTGCTTGGTGCCGACGGCGGGCTCGTCGTAAATGATTCGGCCCTTTTCATCGCGAAGGACGTCGCCGTTGGCATCGCGACGGGCGATTCTGAGCGGCTGCACCTGGGCGGTGCCGGTCTTGGCCGCAATGAGCACGCGATCGTCCTTGAGGTTCTTGCCGGTGCCTCCCGCGCTGTTCACCACGCGGATCATGCCATCCTTGGCGGCAGCGACCGCCTCACGGGACACCTTCAATTCGACGCGTTGAGGAGGAACCTCCACCGGCTGTGTAGTGGGCAAAGGCGTTCGCTGATGCTCATCGACCAGCAGGGTGGGACGCATCCAGACGCCATCCCGAGCAATCGTGGCCGCGACGTTCGCCATCTGCAAGGGGGTGGCGGCAACCTGGGATTGACCGATCGCCGAGAACCACTGCACCGGCCGTACACTGTCGGGAGGCCCGTCAAACTGATTCGGCAAGCGTCCCGTCGCCTCGGCAATGCCAATGCCGGTTCGACGGCCCAGGCCAAACTCGCCAAACCAGTACGAAAGTCCCTGGAGCTTCAGGCGATCGCCCAACGACTCAAAGTAGACGTTGCAGCTGCGTTGCAGCGCATCGGAGAACGTCAGGAATCCCGTCGGATGCGGATCTGCGCCAAAGGCGTGGTGCGCCACGCCCTTTTCGCCGTACACAGCGGCAAAACGCTTGGCGGTCCAGCAGCGCCCGATCGTGCTGTAGCGGCGGCCGTCAATGATGAGATAGCCGGTGCATTCGTGTCCTTCATTGACCCCCCGCAACCCCTGGGTAATGGCGCCGATGCCGACGATGGGTTTGACGGTCGAGCCGGGCTCCAGCGCCATCTGGGTCGCCCGATTCATCAGGGGCAAGTTGGCCAGGTCGGCCTGCAGAACGGGATACAGCTCCTCGAACTTGTTGGGATCGTAGGTGGGATAGGCAACCAACGCCCGCACCTGGCTGGTGGGCACATCGATTACCACCGCCGCCCCGTGCATTTCGTGCTCTTCCTCAACATTCCCCTCCTTGTTGACCCACTGCACATGCCGAAAAGCATCCTCGATCTCCATCTGCAGTTCGGCATCGATCGTAAGCCGGACATCTTTGCCGGGAATGGGGTCGGTGGTTGACACCTCCTGGCGATCGGAGGCATTCCATTCGCGCAGCCCCCGCGTGCCGCGCAGCGTCTGCTCGCAGAGGGCCTCGATGCCGGTGCGCCCGATCACATCATGCGGCAAGTAGTGGCGCAGCTCATTCTTCGGGTCCGGGTCCCGACGCAAGTCGTCTCTGCTGACGGGCGCCAGAGTCCCCAGGATATGGCAGCACGCCGTCGCCGCGAACGGATACGCCCGGTGCTTGCTGCGTTCCAGGACCAGGCCGGGAAACCGCTCAACCTGCTTGTTTAAGCGGTTGTAGACCTCGGTACTGATGTTGTCGAGGATGACATGGGCCTGCATCTGCTCGGCCACATCGATGGAGAAACTGTCCACCTCCGGCGTATCGCGCCCGCTGAGCAGCCACTCCTTGAACCAAGACTCGAACTCGCCACTCTCGCTTCCGTCGGCAGGCTCCGTGGTGGCTTGGCTCATAGCCCTCTTGTAGCGGTTATACCAGACCACGCGGCGACGCATGTCCACACGCTGGCGAATGGAGGATCGGATGTGTTCGATCTCCTCCAATGTCTTGCCGGAGACCTCGGCCAGGGTGCGCCACATCAGATCCAGATCCGCATGCAGGCGACTTCGCCCCTCCTCCAGGAGCTGTTTCCTTCGCTGGCTATCGGCCCGGCGATACTCGGAGCCCAAGCGGCGCAGGACCTGTTCATCAATCCACTTGGGGTTACGTTCGATGGCGCGGTAATCGACTGAGGCCACCAGGCACGGATTATCGACCGCCAGTTCGCGTCCCAGGTAATCGAGAATGCTGCCACGTTTGGCATTGAGCAATTCGGATCGGAGCAGGCTCTTGGTCGCCTTTTTCTGGTACTCCTCGGCATTGATCAGCTGGAGTTGCGCGGCGCGCAGCAGGAGGATTCCCGTCATAACAACGAGGATGGCGAAAAAGATCTTGAGCCGACGCTCATACATGGCACGACCTCCGGCAATGATCGGGGTTCAGCCAACCGATTCGGAATTCCGACCGCCGACCATATAGCCCCGGACCACTCGGAATCCAAAAGCCGGCTTGATGCGTGCCAGCATGCCCATCAGTGGGACCGCCAGAATCGCGCTGTAGCACGCGCCATACACGAAGCCGAGGACGGATGGCTGCGGCCAGCCTGTCACCGTGTGCAACACGGGATAGGCCCACTCATTCAGCAGGATGATCGCGCCCGTGAGCAATCCGCCAGCCAGGGTGATGAACAGATGGGTCAGCGGATGATCGCGATAGACCGACGGACGCGCCCCCACGACAAAAAGGCCCACCAGACCATACGAGAATGCATACAGGCCCGCCGGCTGCTGGCTGACCAGGTCCTGCAGCACGCCCAGAATGAACGCACCCAGCAGGCCTTCTTCGCGTTTAGCGTGCATGGTGGTGAAGATCACAACGGACAGGACCAGGTTCGGTGAAGCGCCCCGCCAGGCAAGAATATCCCCCAGCGCCAGCTGCATGGCGATGATCAGGTAGGCGATGATGG
>JBLNDH010000111.1:0-2897 GCA_050261455.1 Bacillota bacterium | reverse complement strand
GGTGCGGGCCATGATATGGATAGTATGGCGAGGAGAGGCGAGAGGGGGATAGGGGGAATCTGGGAGGGGGGAAGTGGATAGGAATAAGGAATGGTGGATGGGGGATGGCTTGCGGGGGAGGGGGGATTGGGGGACATTATGGGGAGTCGGGAGGTTGACGACGCATGGAGGCGTAGGATGGTGGTGCACCTCTTTTTGGGTATTGGGGAAGACTTGGGGAGCAAGTGGCCTTTGTATGCGTTGGCGGCGGTGACGGTGGCGTATGTGGTGTTTCGGCCGATGTTGCGTAAGAAGAAGCCGGACCCTCTGGAGCGGATGCCTTCGTTTGGGTTGGCCCAGCAGCGGGCGGTCGAGCGGGAGATGTCGAATCTGCTGGTGGAGTTGTCGCAGATGACGCGGCAGATTACGGCGCAGTTGGATACGCGAGCGGCTAAGCTGGAAGCATTAATTGAAGAGGCGGATCGGCGGATTGGGGAGTTGAGGAAGTTGGAGGAAGAAGCGGCGGAGCGACGGACCGACGAGTCGACGCCGCGATGCAGCCCCGAGGAGAGCGGAGGGGAAGAAGAGGCGGGGAGTGCGGAAGTAGGGGATTCGCAGCATGAGGCGGTCTATGCAATGGCTGATTCTGGTCGCTCGGCTCAGGAGATTGCGGGTGAGTTGGGGCGGCCACGAGGGGAGATTGAGTTGATTTTGGCATTGCGGCCGAGGGCGAGCGGCAAGGGGCGGGGGTGAGAAGACGGAAGTCAGAAGAGAGGGCGGGCGGAGGGGCGGCGAAAGAGAGATGGATGGCGGGTGGACTCAGGGGGAAATTGCTGGGCTCGTACGGGGGCAAGACGGCTGGGTGGGGGCTGGCGACTAGCGTGCATATAGTTCCCCGAGTACAAAGGTCTACACTGTGGATATTGTTTGGAAATTATTGGCGACCATCGGATTGGTGGGGCTGAATGGGTATTTCGTGGCGTGTGAGTTTGCGGCGGTGGGGGCGCGCGCCTCGCGGCTGGAATTGCTGGTTGAGAAGAGCTTCCTGGCGAGGTTGGCGCTGAGTGTGAAGCGGAAGCTGGACCTGTATCTGTCCTCGTGTCAGTTGGGGATCACCATCGCATCGCTGGGGCTGGGGTATGTGACCGAATCGGCGTTGGTGCAATTGATCCAGCCGGTGCTGAGCTGGATTCACTATTCGGCGGAGACGCATGCGATAGCGGTGGGCATTGGGCTGGCGATCAGCACGTCGCTGCACGTGGTGGTGGGGGAGGTGGCGCCGAAGAACTGGTCGATCTACTATCCGGACAGACTGTTGCCGGTCCTGTCGCCGATGCTGGTGGCGTTTACGTACGTGTTTTACCCGGCGATCTGGACATTGAATTCGGCGAGCAATGCGCTGTTGCGGCTGTCGGGGATTGATGTCCATGACGGCTCGCACAGCGGCCTGCCGCACACGGCGGAAGAGCTGCGCATGCTTTTGGTCCAGTCGATCAAGCATGGAGCGATTGCCAAGGGGAGCGGGCAGATTCTGACGTCGGCGTTTGAGTTCGGGCAGTTGAAGGTGCGGCAGATCATGACGCCTCGGACCGAGGTGGAGTATTTGACGCTGGATCAGCCGCTGGGGGAGGTGCTGCGGACGGTGCAGCGAGGCGCGTACACGCGGCTGCCGTTGTGCGATGGGGATATCGATCATGTGATCGGGCTGGTCCATATGAAGGATCTGTTCAATCACCTGAAGCTGGTTCCGGGCCGGCTGCGGTTTACGGATGAGACGATGCCGGACGGGGCGCCGATCGCGATCGCCAATGGGCTGCCGGGGTCGGCGGTGCATGTGATTGGTTCGGGGGACATCGATCTGAAGAAGATCAAGCGGGATATTCTGTTCGTGCCGGAGCTGTTGGATGTGGTGAAGCTGCTGCGGCAGTTTCAACAGAGCCACATTCACATGGCGGTGGTGGTGGATGAATACGGGGCGACGCAAGGGATCGTGACGCTGGAAGATGTGGTGGAAGAGCTGGTGGGCGAGATTGAGGACGAATTTGACATCAGCAGCCAGCCGGCGTTCATTGCGGAGGGGGAGAATTACCGGGTGAGCGGGCTGTATCCGATTCACGAGCTGCGGGAGCGGCTGGGGCTGGAAGAGCTGGAGATGGGGGATGTGGATACGTTGAATGGGTACATCGTGCAGCAGTTGGGGCATTGGCCCCGGGTGGGGGATACGGTGCCGTTGGGGGATTACACGATTCGGGTGCTGACGGTTTCGCAGACCCGGGTGGGGCAGGTGCTGGTTTCGCCGATGACGCAGCAGACGGCGAAGCAGGATGGGCCGGGGGCGGTGTAGAAGGGGAACTGGGACTAGAAACGATGAACGATGAACGATGGACGATGGACGATGAACGATGAACGATGAACGATGAACGATGAACGATGAACGATGAACGATGAACGATGAACGATGAACGATGAACGCCGGCCTGGGCCCGTGTTCATCGTTCATCGTTTTGACTTCATCGTTTGCCTTTAGTGTTTGAAGTGGCGTTGGCCGGTGAAGACCATCGCGGCGCCGCGTTGGTTGACCAGGTCGATGGTGAGTTTGTCCTGGAGGGAGCCGCCGGGGTGGATGATGGCGGTGACGCCGGCGTTGAGGAGAAGGTCGGGGCCGTCGGGGAAGGGGAAGAAGGCGTCGGAGGCGGCGACGGCGTCTTTGGCGCGATCGCCAGCCTTGGCGATGGCGAGGCGAGCGGCGGCGGGGCGGTCCATCTGGCCGGCGCCGGCGCCCAGGAGCATGCCGTCCTTGGCGATGGCGATGGCGTTGCTCTTGACGTGTTTGCAGACCAGCCAGGCGAATCTGAGGTTTTCCATTTCCTGAGCGGTGGGCTGGCGATTGGAGGCGACTTTCCAGTTCGTTTCGTCGA
>JBLNDH010000110.1:0-4565 GCA_050261455.1 Bacillota bacterium | reverse complement strand
GGTCCCGCAGGCGCGAGGAATAAAGCTTCAGTGGCGTAGCGAAGCCTCATCGTCCAGTGCTATAAGCGTAAAAGACGCGCAGAGAGCACGCGGAAAACTGGAAAGTGAGCAAGATGGCGTGTAAGCGAGAGAGACGCATTGCTAATCGAGATCTGAAATCTGCGGTGCTCCTGTTTGCTGCGTCCGCCGATAGTAAAGAGGAAAGAGCCAAACCCTATTCTGCACCCCAACCCTCAAAACATACTCCGCCCCTTTTTCCCCCTCACCAATCCGAATCCCCCGCCTCCCGCGGCCTGCCGATGAGGCAGCATACACGAATCTCATTCATGCAATACCGATCAGCCCACCCACCCGCCACCATTCCCCTAATTTCCAGCGAACATGTTTTCCCGCCGAGCGTAGCATCTCCAGCGGCTTGCCCGCTCGTCTCCATTCGTTCGGCGGCGGCTCTTTGAAAACCGAATACCTCCTCCTTCCGCCAAAACGAACCCATTCTCTCTGGCAACTACCAACTACGAACTGGCAACTCCTCTCGACAAAACGAACCCATTTGTCATCCTCCCGTCATCTTCCCTCGGGGCTGGCCCCTCGCCCATTCGCCGTTTCGCCGCTTCGAAACCAAGCAACCCCTTACGCATTACGTATTACGCTCTTACGCATTACGCCCCCGTGGCTCCCCGTGTGCCCGTAGTGGTCCCCGAGTGGTCCCCCGTGTATCCACCCCAGCCCCCCGCCTGCTCCTATCGGTCGCCCGGCCGTTTCGCAAGCCGGCAGCCAGATGTTCCTTGACACTCTTGCACGGCCATTCGATACTCTCACGTTCTATTTGGAGAACTCCGTGAACAGATGGCTGGCAACAAGCTGCATCGGTTTGGTCTTCCTCGGCTCCTGCGCCCAGAAGAATGGCGCGGAAACCGCGGCAGGGACCACGCTGGCCAATCAGAACAGCTCCACTCTCGAGTCCAGCGACAGCCAGGCAAAACCTGCTAATCCCCCTGCGGCCAGCAGTTCCAACGACGCCAGCAAGCAGACATCTCCTGCGGCCCCCCCCCCGGAGGTCGTCGCCACGGTCAATGGCCAGCCCATTACCCTGGAGCAGTTGCAGCGTCCGGTGATCGATGCCTATGGCCTCCAGTTCCTCCTGCACCTGGTACAACTGGAGGTGTGCAAGCAAAAGGCAGCCGCCTTGGGGATTACCGTTACGCCGGAAGATATCGCTGCCGAGCAGGAGCTTACGCTGGACCGGGTGTTTAAGGATGCCATCACGGTCGATGAAAAAGTATCCCCGGAAGAGCAAGCCAAGTTCCGCAAAGCCGAGTACGATCGGCTGCTTGAGCAGCTCCTGACGAATCGGCGGATCAGCCGGCCCGAGTTCGACTTAGCCATCCAGGCCGATGCGTACCTGCGTAAGTTGGCCAGCCGGGGAATGGAAACCAAGATCACCGAAGAGCACCTGAAGCAAGGCTTCGGCATCATGTATGGCGAGAAGGTGCATGTCCGCCATATTCAACTGGCCAATATGCGTGAGGTGGCGGAAGCACAGCGCCGGCTCAAGGAAGGCGAGCCCTTTGAAAAGGTCGCCGGCGAAATGACTGCCGATGCGGCAACTCGGCAACGGGGTGGGGAACTCCGGCCCTTCAGCCGGGCTGAACCAACCTGGCCGGAGGCATTCAAGGATGCCGCGTTTGCCTTACAGGAACCCGGCGAGATTTCCGAGCCGGTCCACGCTGGCGATTCCATTCACCTGATCAAGCTGATTGCAAAGATTCCCCCCAAGGCCGTCAGCTACGAGGCGAACAAGGAGTTCGTCCGCGAAGAACTGCTCAAAGGTCTCCTGTTGGTCCGGATCCAGCAGCTTCGCGAAGCGATAGCTGCGGAGGCGCGGTCGGCGATGACGATCCGGGATCCGGTTCTACGAAAGCAATACGTTGATCGCCTGGAACGGTCTGCGGGTGGATCAGGCCGGGATCCCAATGTGGTGCGCAAGGAGATCGAGGCGGATCAACGTCAGCCTTCTGCCACACAGCCTACCGGTTCATCGGAGGGTCAGACGACAGTTCCCGTACCCAGTGAGGGCCGACGGCCGCCGGCTACCATGCCCGGCCGATAAACGCCGGGCCAAAATCCGTGGTTTCCTATTTTTCCGGCCGGTTCGGGGAAGTTTCCCGGCCCGGCGTGCCGACGTTAAATGATATCCCACCTGCGTGGGTGACTTACAATGAGCGGGAATTCTATGAGTGAGCCATTTAAGATCGAAGTGTCTTCGCGAATCCAACGTCTTCCGCCATATTTGTTTGCGCGGATCAACAAGATGAAGTACGAGAAGCGGGTTGCCGGGATCGATATCATCGACCTGGGCATGGGCAACCCGACCGACCCGACGCCGGAGTCGGTGGTCCAGAAGCTGGCCGAAGCGGCCCGCGACCCCCGGAACCATCGCTATAGCGTGAGCACGGGCATTGCAGGCCTGCGGCGGGAAGTCGCCAAGAAGTACAAGAGCAAATACGGGGTGGAGCTGGATCCGGAAACGGAAGTGATCGCGACAATCGGGTCGAAGGAAGGGTTCAGCCACATGTGCCTGGCCTTGCTGGGGCCAGGGGATACGGCGATCGTTGGGGACCCGGCCTTTCCGATCCACATTTACGCCGTCGCCATGGCCGGCGCCAATGTGATCCGGGTGCCACTGGGCAACGATCAGGCGTTCCTGGATCGCATCGAGCAGACGATCGAGGGCCTGTATCCGTCGCCGAAACTGCTGATCTTGAACTACCCGCACAACCCGACAGCCATGACGGTCGAGCTGAACTTCTGGGAGCGGACGGTGGAGATGTGCAAGCGGCGGCACATCATGGTGATTTCGGACTTCGCCTATGGCGAAATCAACTTCGATGGCTACGTGGCTCCGAGCTTCCTGTCGGCCAAAGGCGCCAAGGACGTGGGCGTCGAGTTCACGACGATGTCCAAGAGCTACAACATGGCCGGCTGGCGCTGCGGGTTCTGCGCCGGTAATGCCCAGATGATCAAGGCGCTTTCGACGATCAAGGGGTATTACGACTATGGCATGTTCGCGCCGATTCAGATCGCCAGCATCATCGCGATGCGTGAGCATCAGGATACGCCGGCGGAACAGTCGAAGATTTACGAGGCTCGGCGGGACGTGGTCTGCCGCGGGCTGGACAAGCTGGGCTGGACCTATGAGAAGCCCAAGGCCAGCATGTTCGTCTGGGCGAAGATCAAGGATGAACATCTGAAAGGCCAGAGCACCATCGACTTCTGCCTGCGGATGATGGAGGAGGCGGAAGTGGCGCTGGCGCCGGGCCGGGCGTTCGGCGAGCATGGCGAAAAGTACGTGCGCATCGCGCTGGTCGAGAATGAGCATCGGCTCCGCCAGGCGATGAACAACCTGCAGCGAGCGTTGATTCCCAAGCAACCCAAGACCAAGCGGGAACGGGCCACGGCAGAGAAGAAGTAAATAAGAGTCAACAAAGCAGAAGAGGCACGCAGGTTCAGTCCTGCGTGCCTCTTGTTTTTTGGAAGTTACCTGCCTTACTGCTCTAATTCCTCGCTTCGCATCTTCCAGTCGTTGCCGATCTTCTCGAGGGTGAACTGGCGGTCGCCAATGCCTTGATTGACCTGGATGTTGGACAGGTTGGTGGTCCGCACTTCGGTTCCATTGGGATCGAGGGTCTCAATTCGCACCGGGAAGTGGTTTTGAGTATCGACCCAGACATCGATCGTCTGGAACTTCCGCGCAAACTGTGAATCGGGTTTGGGGGTTAGTTGAATATGGACGGTATTGGCCGGGTCTTCCTGGGACGGGTCGATCTGCTTGACCTCGAACATCTTCAGGACCTCTTCCCGCGGCTGGCCAATGGGCAAGGGGAAGGGCCCTTCGCCGAGCTTGAGGAGGTTGATCTTCTGGCCAGGTTTGAGGACCTGACGATCGACCTGGACCTTGTTCTTATAGTCGCGATCGACCAACCAGCCCTTATCGAGCAGGTACTCGACCTTGGCGGACGGGTCGATGCGCTTGCCAATCTGCTTTTTGTCGAACAAGACCCGCATGCGGGCATCGCCTTCGCCTTTGGCTTGGTACCAGACCTTGCCCGTGAGGGTGGAGTTGCCGGTGCCCAGGGTATCGCTCTCGGCGAGGGAGACGTCGGCGGTGAAATCCTTCAGGCCAACGCCGCGGGCGTGAAGGGCATCGAGGATCGGGTCAAGGCTGGCGTTATTGGACGGTGAAGTCGTGGGAGTTTGAGCGTGGGCCATCAACCCAGTCAGAAGAGTCAGGACGAGACAAGAAATCCATCGCTTCATAGAAGTACTTGGTAAAGGCCCCTCACCCCAACTCTCTCCCGGCACTCCGGGCGAGGGAGAAAGCGGGAAATAACCGGTCCGCTAAAGCGGACCCTACGAGGGGAACATCGATCGGTCCGGGTTCGGCTCGGCAAGAGCCTCGCCCTCCCGCAAGCCGCTATTGGATATCAGGATTATGGAAGTTCCGCATAACGGGAAGCAGCACTGATATAGCGCATGCGGGTTTCGTACAGGGCGGTATCCAAGGC
>JBLNDH010000109.1:0-22172 GCA_050261455.1 Bacillota bacterium | reverse complement strand
ACCGCCAAGGAGAAGTTCCAGCCGCAGCTTATCCAGGCCGCCGGCCGACGCGATGCCGCCCTCCAGGTCGCCCAGACGGATTACGCCCAGAAGAAGACCACCCTCGATACCCAAAAGGATCAGGCACTGCGCGAAACCGAAGCCTGGCGTGAGCACGCCTTGGCTGAGGCCCAGCAGCGGCGCGAAACCGAACTCCAAGCCGCCCGCGAACGTCACGCGCAGCAACTGGCCGACAACGAGCGCCGCCACCAGGAGGATCGCATCGCCCTGGAACGTCGCCTTGGCGACGGGCTCCCCCAAATCCAGGTTCCAGCCAACCAGGCAATGCCCGGCTTCATCCCCGATTGGAGCGATCCCCGCTGGCAAAGCTGGACGCCACCAACGCAATTCCCCTCCATGGTCCGTTTTGGCCAGATGAAGGTGGACCTGCGTAAATTCGCCGAGAGCATCCCCCACACCGGCCAACTCACGATCAAGCTTCCCGAAGCCTTCGACACGCCGGCTGCCCTGGCCTTTCCCAAGCACGCTTCGCTGCTCATCCAGGCCGATCGCGATGGCCGGCCCCAAGCCTTCCAAACCCTTCAGATGGTCATGGCCCGACTGCTGACTTGCCTTCCCCCCGGCCGCGTGCACTTCACCATCATCGATCCCGTCGGTCTGGGCCAGAATTTCGCCGGTTTCATGCACCTGGCCGATCACGACGAGGCTCTGGTCGGCACCCGCATCTGGACCGAAAGCGAGCACATCGAGCAGCGTCTGGCCGATCTGACCGAACACATGGAAACGGTCATCCAGAAGTACCTGCGCAACGAATTCGAAACCATCGATGACTACAACGCGCAGGCCGGAGAACTCGCCGAGCCGTACCGATTCCTCGTCATCGCCGATTTTCCTCAGGCGTTTACCGACGATGCCCTTCGCCGCCTCAGCAGCATCGCCACCACCGGGGCTCGCTGTGGCGTCTACACGCTCATTCTCCGCGACACCCGCCAACCCCTCCCGCCCGGCATTCACCTGGACGAGCTCGAATCCCATAGCGTCAATCTCGTCTGGAATGGCCAAACCTGTGCCTGGAAGGACGAGGTCTTCCAGCAATTCCCCCTCACGCTCGATCCCCCAGCCTCGGAGGAAACCCTCACGCGGATCCTGGATCTCGTGGGCACCTGCGCCAAGGATGCCAAACGCGTCGAGGTGCCCTTCGACACCATTGCGCCGTCGCCGGAGCAGCTCTGGTCGCTCAGCTCCACCGATGAACTGCGTGTTCCCATGGGCCGCCTGGGCGCAACCCGCCTGCAGGCATTGCGCCTCGGCCGAGGCGTCGCCCAGCACGCCCTCCTGGCCGGCAAAACCGGTTCCGGCAAATCCACCTTGCTGCACGTACTGATCACCAACCTGGCACTCTGGTACTCCCCCGACGAGGTCGAGTTCTACCTCATCGACTTCAAGAAAGGCGTCGAGTTCAAAACCTACACCACCCACATCCTCCCCCATGCCCGCGCCATCGCCGTCGAAAGCGATCGCGAGTTCGGCCTGAGCGTCCTGCAGCGGGTCGATGCCGAGCTCACCCGCCGTGGCAACCTGTTCCGCAAGGCCGGCGTCCAGGACCTGGCCAGTTACCGCGCCTTGGTCTCGTCGCCCGGGAATGAGCAAAACACTGCCGCCGATCGCTCCGCATTCCCCAATCTCCCGCGTACTCTCCTCATCATCGACGAATTCCAGGAGTTCTTCTCCGAAGACGACAAGCTATCCCAGGATGCTTCGCTGCTCTTGGATCGCCTGGTCCGCCAGGGCCGCGCTTTCGGCATCCACCTTCTGCTGGGCTCCCAGACGATCGGTGGGAACTCCGGCCTGTCCCGCAGCACACTCGGGCAGATGGCGGTTCGCATCGCCCTGCAATGCAGCGAAGCCGACTCCCAGTTGATCCTCGGCGACAACAATTCCGCCGCACGCCTCCTCACTCGCCCCGGCGAAGCCATTTACAATGACGCCGGGGGCCTGGTCGAGGCCAACAGCCCCTTCCAAATCTCCTGGCTTTCCGACAACCAGCGAGAAGAATACCTGACCCGCATCATCAACCTGGCTCAAACGCGACCCCATCGCGCCCCCACGCCCATCATCTTCGAAGGCAACACCGCGGCAGACCTGGCCAAGAACTCGCGTCTGAGGCAGTTGCTCGAATCGCCCGTCTGGCCCCTTTCATCCAGGACTCCTTCGGCCTGGCTTGGCGAGCCTGTGGCCATCAAGGATCCCACCGCCGTCGCTTTCCGCCACCAAAGCGGCGCCAACCTGCTGATCATCGGCCAGCAGGAGGAATCCGCCATGGCAATCATGGCCGCCTCCATGATTTCCCTTGCCGCCTCCCACGCACCTCAGTCCGCAATGTTTTATGTCCTCGACGGCGCTCCCGCCGATTCACCGTTGGCCGGCGTGCTCAAGCAAGCAGCGGCCACCCTCCCCCACACCAGCCGCTTCATCGAGTATCGCGCAATCCCCGACGCGTTCAGCGAGTTGGCCGAGCAAATGCAGCGTCGCCAAAGCGACGAGCCCCCGCACGTGCCCGCTATCTATGTCCTGATCTATGGCCTGCAGCGGTACCGCATCCTCCGCCGACAGGAAGAGAGCTTCAGCTTCTCCGCCAGCGATGAGGAAAAGAAGCCTCAACCCGATAAGCAGTTCACCGATCTGCTCCGCGAAGGACCGGCACTCGGTATTCACTTCCTTACCTGGGCCGACACTCCCGCCACCGTCGAACGCACCTTCGATCGCGGCAGCCTCCGCGAATTCGATCACCGCGTCCTCTTCCAGATGAGTGCCTCCGACTCCAGCAACCTGATCGATTCCCCCATCGCCAATAAACTGGGCCTCCATCGCGCCATCTACTACAGCGAAGAGCAAGGCATCATCGAGAAGTTCCGCCCCTACGCGCTGCCGTCCCCCACCTGGCTGGCCGAGGTCAAATCAAGCCTCCACGCCAAGCCGACGGCGTAGAGCAATCCCGCCTCCACCGCCACGACGGATCCGCGCAACGGCCGCGACCATTCTCTATTCCCCATAAAAAACCAGCGTCTCCGCCACAATCGTGGCGGAGACGCTGTCTACCATTCTCACTTTCGCATCGCAATCGCTCAGGAAGCGATGGTCGCCGTGATTGGCAACGTCAAGCTCGTGTACTTGCCCCCATCATTGAGGCTGTACTGCAGTTTCAGTTGATCCCAAACCGTTCCGAGCTTCGAGGCACTCACGTAGACGCGAACCACCAGCTTCTTCCCTGCCTCGATCACGACTTCATCCGAAGGCCTGGACCATACTTCGCCCAATACCGCGAGGTCGCAAACGCGGCCATCTGCCAGGTCCAATCCCTTGATGCGAAGCGAACTGGTTCTGCCGTTGTAGATGACCAGGTCAATGGCACTGTACACATCGCGCTGCTTCACCGTCCCAAAGGCCAGCGACGGAGCCGCGACCGGCTTGTTCGGATAGAAGTTCAGCCATTGCTTTCCGTAGGTCAACTTATGGCCCATCAAGTCAGCAAGCAGCGAAACATCATCCTGGGTTACCGCATCGTCGCCATCCACATCCGCATTCGGATCATAACCTCTCTTTCCTTTGGAATATCCGACGTTCCTCCGGACGATTCCACGATCCGTCGTGTCTACAACACCACTGCCATCCGCATCGCCGGTGAGCTTGAAGAAATCGACCGTCAGTATCTGACCGCGGGGGAACAACACCTGCAGCTGATAATCGCCATCGGCCAGCTTCACCCTGTTCAGGTCAAGCGTCGCCAAGCCATCCCTATAGCTTAGCGATGCTCCCTTCAGTGAGACTTCCTGGATTCCGTTGTGGAGCAGTTTCAATTGCGACAGGCTCAATGTATCGGGCCGCACCCCCTTGAGTGACGGCATGAATGCAACTGTCCGGATAATGGATCGGCCGGCGAGCCCATTGTTGATCGTGACGCTCTGCGCCGCCGTCGCCTTGCCCACCTGCACCGTCAAGACCTGACTGTATCCGGTGCCCCCATCCTTGTCCGTCGCCGCTACCTGCACCTTGAAGGTGCCAACCCGGGAGAACGTATGCGCAATCGCCGCCGACTGTCCGTTGTTCGCCCTGGCCGCGATGGTCTCCACGCTGCTGCCATCGCCCCAGTTGATCACGTATGTGAAACCCGCCGCAGCATCGACGCTCGACGCATCGGTGGCGCCGATGTTGAACACGCTTTCGACGCCGACCGTGGCAACTGCCGGCCCGGTCAATGTCGACACCGGCTTGGCATTGGTCACAACCATCTGGCCCTGAACGGTCAAGGCCGCCAGTTGGTTATGGCTAATCGTCGTGACCACCGTCTTGGTCGTGTTGTCGGGATACCCGTGAATCCCGGTCACCGTAAAGAGCTGCGTCTGCGCGTCATAGGTGATCGTCCCTGGGGACGTCTGACCATCGCCCCAATCAATCATCGCCGAGTAATGGTCCACCGTCTGCGCACCACCCGGATCGGTAAACGTCGCAACCGTCATCGCGTTCGAGCCCGCTCCCTCCACCGCCGTCAGCGATGGCGCCCCGGTGGGCACAATCTGCCGATCGGCCACCGTCGCAATACAACTCACCGTCGTGCCGGGGTTCCCCGCAGGATCGGTCACGGTTACCGAGATGATAAACATGCCGTCCGTGGCAAACGTATGCGTACCGATCACATCGTATCCGCCGCTGCCATTGGCCACGAGGACGCCCGCCGTCTCGGTCCCGTCCTCCCACTGGATCCGGGCGGTGCACGATGCACCCGAGATATCGGTGAAGCTCGCCACCTTGCCCGTGAACGGCACACCCTGCGTGACGTTGATCGCCTCGCCAGTCGCCACGGGCGAGTCGAGGTCCAGCGTCACATTGACCATGGCGGTTTCGCCGATCACCCCCGCGTCATCGGTCGCCCGCACCCCGATCACCTTGATGCCATCCGTCGAGAAGACGCTCGGGTTCACCGTCACATGGAACCGGCCGCTCGCATCCGTCCAACTCGCCGCGACATCCGTCGCATCTCCTTTGGTCCCGGAAAATCCGCCGATCACAATCGGATTGTCCGGATCCGTCAGATCCATCACCGAAATCCTCACCTTGTTACCGAAAGCCGTCTGCTCGCTGATCCCGGTGAACACAACATCGCCGTCGCTGGGCAGCGGAGCATTGGGCGACAGGGGATCGCCACTGCTCGTCTCCAGCTTCAGCGAGCCCGGCACGATCAGCGGCGCCACGCGGATCGCAAACAAGCCGCGGCCGTAGGTCGTCGCCAGGAGCACATCCGGCGAACCCGCCACCACCTCACGCCCGGTCATCGGATTGATGCTGCCAATCGCCAGGTCCAGGTCGTTCACACGAACGTTCGGCAGATACCCGCCATTCACCGGCGCCCCATCCACGGCGTTATCCGGGAAGACCCTCCAGGTCTTGCCGGCATCCAGCGAACGGAACACGCCTGCAGCACCCGCGACATACAGCACCGGGTGCGTCGCCCCATTCGGATTGGCACTATCATCCGGAATCACGTAACGCCAATCCGCAGTGATCGAGGTCAACGACTGAACCTGCGGCTCCGCCAGGCTCGCATCGCCAAACGGATTATACGTCAGCGCCATCAGGTTCCCGGTAATGTTCACCCACTGCGCATTGTCCGCCAGAGAGTCCGCCATGTGGTACACGCCCTGCGCCGTCACCACGTACACTTCGCGACTACCCCGCAGTGGATTGGTGACAATCGACTGGATCGGTGAACCGTCCAACCCGACAGAGAGCCGCTGCCAGCGGTTTCCGATGCTGCCGCCAACCGACGTGACAAACACGTTGCCTTGTGACGTGCCCGCATACAGCAGGAAGTTCGTCGCATCATTTCCATTGGTGCCGTTGAAATCCGGCGCCCCATACGCAAACGTCCGCACGTACGTCCCATCCAGATCGCCCGGCTCACCGATCGACGTCCAGAATCGCCCTTGGTTCGTCGTGGTAAACACCCGGCCGGTCGCAGAGCCGATCACGATCTGATTCGGGTCAACCGGATTGACCGCGAAATTGGATGCCCAGACATCCGGCCACTGCGCATCCCCCGTCCAATTCTGCGTTGTCGTTTGCTGCAGCAGGCCCCACGTTCGGCCAATGTCGTTCCACAGGAAAAACTCCGGCGAAATCAGGTTGTCCGCCGGATATCGGGTCAGGTACCACCCGCCGCCTCCGCCGGGGCTGGTCGCCACTCCGCCGGTCCCACCCTGAGACGCTTCAAGATCGCTCCCCCACACCAGCGTCCCGTTTTCAAGGATATCCACCGCCGACACGCGAACGCCCATATGCTCGGTGGAGCCATAGAACAACGCTCCCGCAGCCTGGGCAGCCACGCTGTTCGGCTGTGCCGCTCCATACAGAAACTGCGCCACCTGCAGGTTACCACTCCGGTCCCCGCGTACCGCTGTCCGGGTGCCGATTCCCTGCTCGATCTGCCCCGTTCCGTCGTCCACGGTGCTGTACACACCCTGATCATCCGCGATGATCAACCGCGTCTTGCCCGTCGCGGGATCCGTTACCGTCAGCAATTGATGCAGATAATGGAACCCCCCGGGCAGCAGATTCCTATCAAACGGACTCCAGCGCCCGCCCGTCCCGCTGTTCGCGATACTCGCCACGCCGGACACCAGTACCATCGAACCCACCGCAAAAGGCTGCTCCGGATCCTGCAGCAGGTTAACGTACCCGTCGGCGATGCCGCCGAGGTTGGGGTCCTTCACCACAACCGCATCCGTCGCATCCCCATCCAGCTTACCTCCACCCGGCCGATCGTGCGCCGTATACAAAGCGTATGGATCTGCCAACGCCGCAATGTCCACCCGTATCAAGCCTGGGCCGCCGGTCCGCGTTGTCCCTCCGATATACACTACGCTCGGATTGCTCGGGTCCACCGCCAGCGACAGGTCGTAGTTCCCCGTCCCTTGCGGCAGCAAATCACCCGACACCACATCGTAATCCGTCTTCGTCGTGTCGTTGGTGGGATACGCCAAATGGGGGATGTCAGGATCCTCGATATTCGGCAGGCGAACCTTCGTCCAGTTCTGCCCGTAATCCTTCGTCACGTACAGCCCGTCGAATGCGCCTTCCCGGCCAGCGTTCTCGCTGACCACAGCGGCGTACAGCCAACCCTGGTACAGCATGTCCTTTACCGAGTCGCCCGTCAGCGCCGGCCTGGCCAACACAATCCGCCCTTTGGCGCCATTCGGTGTGCCGGTGTTATTCGTCACAGGTATGGACGGCATTTCAGCCGTTATGTCGTCCGCATCCCGGATCGTGGGGACGCCTGTGCCGCCGGGCATCGCCAGCCACATCTGACCCCGGTTCGGGCTTCGCAACACACCAACGCCACGAAATGCCCCATAAACCGTCTGCAGGTTCCCGGACGGATTCCCATAGGCATCGAGATACCCGCTGTTCGCGTCCAGAATCACATCCGTCGCGTTGCCCGCACGCATCCGCTCCCAATGCTTGCCGGTATCCAGGCTCCTCCAGATCCCACCCGCACCCTGGTTTGCGTTTGGGCTGCTTAACGCCGCATAAATGATCGTTTCACCCGCCGGTGTGGGCCTTGGATCCACCACCACCCGGTACACCGTCGTCCCGACAAAGATGTGATTCCGCAGAGATGAGCTCATGGGCAGCCAATTACCCGCCGCACCGACATTCGTCGCCGAATCCAGCACCGCCCACGTCGCTCCACCGTCCATGCTCAGCAGGAACCCGATCCCCGTGGTCCGGTCATCGCCTTCGCCGGTGCCCGCGATGATGATCGATTGGTTCGGATCGCCATTGCGCGGGAACACCGCAATGCTCCCGATCCGCATCGCCAACGCCGGCCCGAAGTCCGTCAGCGGAGTGTACGTCGGCCCAGCCGAATCACTCGTCAGGAAATTCGTCGTCTTCCAGAGACCACCACTGGCCGAGCCCACATACACCGTGTTCCCCGACGGATCGGACGGGTCCACTGCAATGGCGGTGGTCCGTCCACCGGCCTCGTTCGGTCCCACCGGCACCCAGGTGTTGTGCGACAGGTCCTCAGTCACATCGGTGGTGAAAATGCGGAAGCTCGTCGTGTACTGATCCGCAACCGTCTCGCCCACGCCACTGATTGGCTGTGCTTTCTGGAACGTCAGCGACCAGTTGTTCAATGTCCCAACCGCCCCGGCCTTGGTTGTGCTGATCGACAACTTCCATTCGCCTTGGACATTCATTCCCTTCAGATCGTTCAACGTCAACGGCAGGTCCACGCTGGGACGCGGGTTGAACCGCCCGAAGAAGGGCGCCGCCCCGTTCTGAATAGGCGTCGTGGCCGCATCATCAAACACCGTGTCCGTGAAATTCCGCCGCAAACCGGCACTGCCCACGTCGTAGAACAGGCTGATCGTCGTGCCATCCGGAGCGGTCAGCACCGCGCGCAAATCCGGATCATTCGGATAGCTGATGTTCAACCGTACCGTCACGCCCTGGATCACGAATGCATCCGTCACGTTGATGTACGACTCCGTCACCACATCCGACTCGGTCCGGCTGCCAATCAGCTTGACCTCCGTAGACTTGACTGTCACCGGAATCGTCGTTGTCGATCGATCAAACAGCAGGTCCACCCCGGCGTTAAGGTTGCCGTCCAGGGCAAAGCCGTCCTTCGACGTAAGGCTTGACGCCAGCGTGATCGTGTAGGTGCCGCTGATCTGCTGCATCGGGAAGCTGATCCGGTACGTCCGGGGATAGTCGGGATCTGGATCCGTCCCCAACGGATTGGGCGTGATCTCAAACGGACCGCTAATCACCCCAGCCGGGCCCATCATCCGCAGGATTGCGCCCGGCGTGAACGTGCTCGGGTCCATATCCCGGTCGAACTTCACGTCCAGCGAACTGACCGTATTGTTCAACACCAGGTTCTCGCCCATACTCGCCGAGGTCGTGACCTCCATCGACCAGCTATACAGGCTGCCCACTCCACCGTCGCTATTGCCGTCTCGGATCTCCAACGTCCACGTCCCCGCCAGCGCCTTTCCATTCAGGGCACTCAACGGCTGTTCAGGCTGGAAAACGCCCGTAAACGGCGGCAGAGCATCGATGATCCTGTCTTTGGCCCCATCGTCGAAGACCGTGTCATAGTATCCCTGGTTCGATCCGCCCAACCCATTGGCCAGCATCACCTCCGTGCCGTCCGGCGCAATCAGCACAATCTGCAGATCCCCATCCGACTCATGATCCAGCGTCAGCCGGAGGTTCAAATCCTCGATCCTCATATACGACGAGGCCGGGAAGGTGATCGTCGATCGCGTGTTATCGTCCGCCGCAACACCCGACCCCCCAGAACCCACCGGCGGAACCCGCAGGTTCACCTGATCCCCTTTGGCCCAATACACAGTCGCCGCCCCCGTATCCGCCACACGCGTCCCAGGCACAATGATCGGCAGCGTATGCGAATCGAATGACGGCACGAAATACGTGCCATTGAACGCGGTATCTGCCGTCGGCCGCGGAATCGCGTAGACATCCCCGACAGACGTATCAGCAACCGCCGCCTCGCCCGCGACGCCATCCGAATCCTGGTCCACCGGGTTGCCCGAAGAGGTAAGCGTCCGGATGCGGTCTTTCATCGTCGGCTTGATGAAGTAGCTGTAGGTGCCGACTCCCGTTTGCGGCGTCTCCAATTCGATGAGGAACTTGGTCGCCCCATCGATCCCCGCAGGCCCCCACGATCCTATATCCTCAGCCGTCACCGACTTCACCGTCACAATCGTCCCTGGATCGTTCCCCGAGGTGTATATATCTCGGTACAGCACTGTCACGGCATCATTCGTAAAGGTGGCCGGATCGATCGGACGATCAAACGTCACCTCGAACTTACTGAACTGCGGCAGCCCATCCGCCGTTGCCGGATTCAGGGTGTCTCCCGGCAGACTCACCGGCCCCATGGTCCCGCTGTTATCGACAATCCGAGGCCCAGCCGCAATCTGCGCAACCGCACCCAGAATCCCCAAGCCCACTCGATCCACATTGCTATTCCGGTTTCCCGACCACGCCAGATTGATCCGCCCATTCACTACCGCCAAACCCTGCCGATCGCCAAACGAGTACTGCTGGTCGCGATCCGCATAATCCTTCGACTGGTTGTCCGGAACGGGACCCAGATCCACCGGCCGTCCCGTTATCGCATCCGTCGCCAGGTTGGGTTCATTGGCATAGGTCTGTGGCCCAAACGTCGTACCCCCATCAATGCTCGTCGCGATGTATCTGGCCACGCGAACGCGCGAGGCGTCATGCCGCGCATCGTAGAACGAAAGCACCACCGTGCCCGTCGTTTGGTCTACCGCCACTTCCGGCTGGAAATGCGGCCGCGTGTTCCTGACGCCATCCGAGAAGTGGTCCACCGATCCATCGTCATTGTTGACCCGCACCGGCTCCGACCAATTGTTCCCACCATCATCCGATGTCCGCAGGAAAATGTCCGTTTTGTCCCCGCTACCATTCGTATATGCCACGTAGAGCCGACCCTGATACGGACTAAACGAACCCAAGGTATTGTCCGACGCAATGGCTGCACTCGGCCCGATGCCGCGTTCGGGCATGACGTCGGGCGTATCCGCAAAGGGCCCATCCAGCGATCCCAGCAGCTTCGTGGTCGCCACCGCCACATCGGCGTTCGTCGTCAGCCCCGACGTAAAGCGCAACGCCCAGCTCTCCAGTTTCCCAGACGCCGCCCCGTCCGGGTTCTGCCGATAATCGGTAATCGTCAACGTCCACTGTCCCCCCGCTCCACCCGCAATCAGACTCGCCAACGCCGTCGCACCGCCCTCCGCCTGGAAATGCCCAATGAATGGAGCCGCGCCATCACGCACGCTCCGGAGCGCCTGATCGTCAAACACCGCGCCCACCGGTAATCCCCTGGTGATGCCCATGCCGGCACCCGTTATGCCAGCACCCGTAGACTGGTCATCTCCATCCTTCCCATTTCGCACCAAGTCGATCGTCTTGCCACCGTGGCTCAACTGGATCGACAGTTGCTCGAGGGCCGGATCGCTCAGCGCCAGTTCCAGATCGACATCGCTGGCCACAAATCCCGCGGGCAGGTTCACCAGGACGGACGCTGTCGTCACGCCAGGCGTATGCGTTGTAACGGCCGGTGGGGGTGGGTCGGGAAGCGGGTCTGGAAGCGGATCTGGCGCCTTCCCATCCACAATGTCCTTGGCACCGCCGTTAACAACCCATCCCTGACCTCCGTCGAGCACCTTGTCCAAGTAAATCGTGCTCCCCGTGTCACTACGGTAATCATCCCAAATCAGACTCAACTGCCCGGGCACCACCCGTCCATCCGCAGTCCCACCACTCACGACCATTCGTGGATAGGATGCGTCCCCGTCATCGTTTACGGCCCGCTGCGTACCGAAGGTCGTCCCGCCATCCTTCGATCCCGTCAGCATGATCTTATGGACGGGCGCCTGACCATTGGGCTGTTGCAGTTCCGCACTCCACGCCACATACACCGTCCCCGCATATTTGTCCGTTACGGTCGCTCTGCTCGTCACATCCACGAACCTGGCAGGATTGGTGTCCACTGCCACATATGGATTGAACGCCCTATCGCCCGCGGCCGCCCCTCCATCCGGGTTCACCGTTCCCACCCATTGATACAACACCGCCTGCGCCCCATCCGCCAGCGATGTATCCAGGTTCTGCGGCACATCGTCGATGTCAAAACCGTACTTTTGCAGCACCACCGCACCGGCCTGGCGGTTGTCGCCGGTGTACTCCACGTACGTAATGTAAAAGTTGCCAGCCGCATCAAATGCGACACTCGGCTCCCCGGCTTGATCGTACAACCCCGTGTCCAACAACGGGTTCCGCATGTTGTCCGGTAGCGTGAACGGCACCCAGGTCGTCCCACCATCCGCGCTATAGCTCCCAAGCACTCTAGTGGTGTTAGTGGGTCCATGATAGCCATACACCGACACCAACCGCTGCGGCTTGGAGGGATCATATGCGATCGCCGGCGAGTTGTAGTTCCCAACGCCCTGAGGCACGATATCGGCATGCCCCGTCACGTCCGGCAGCGGCAACGTGGACAGCAACGTCCTATCTTCCAGTAATTCAACAACTTGTCGCAACGCCAGCTTCCTGTCGCCTGCCACCCTCTTAGAATTCCGCCCGCGCGGTGACCACGCTCCAACGCGATTTTCACACCGGCTGTAGTCAAGTCCCTGGAGAATCCACCGCAAATCGCGCCACCAAGTCGCCATACGGCCTCCTCTGGTTGTCAAAGCCACTTGCTGTGTAATGGCTCACCACCACCCAAATGATGCAACGATCTGTACGTCAAGACCTTGCACTTCCGATGCGATGCAAGACGAATTGCGCGCAGCAACACGCAGGCATCCCATTCGAAAATCCTATAAGACTTTGTCTGCACAGATTTTGCCTGGGCGCTGGGCCATGTGGCGAACTCAAAGGTGTGAGATCATTGGCCCAGCCAACACATACGGCACCCCGGCGCCAACCAACTTTGTGGCATGATCCTAACGTTAAACCCTTGCTACTGCAAAGAAAAACATCTCTGCGACAGCACGTAGTTGCGGGATTATTTTCGCCCTCCAAAAAACTCCGCCCATCGCGCTATGGCCACCTAATGCGAACGCCCGCGGAATCTCTTCCGCGGGCGTTCGCCGGTGCTAACAACTCTTGAACTTCAGATCCACTTCATATCAATAGCCTCCCCATCAATATACTGGCCGCCCACTGTCTGCCGACAATGCACCAGCCGGACGTGCCCCGCGTTCTCAACTCGTTGTGCCCTCCTGTCCAGTATGATACATCAGCTTCCGCCTTGAATTAGCCTCGGCAGGTTTTTGGAAGGTATAGCGCCAATTAATACTCCGCTACAGCGATGTTGATGCCCCACAATCAGCGGCGGCGGGTCGCCTCATCCTTTCGGCTCGCGTTCGGGGCTTTAACGAGCCGTCTCCTTGAGCAAGGAGCGATCGCAGGGAGCTTGCGGGAGTGCGCTCACTGCTCTGGGAGGCAACGTTCCGGGATCTGTGGCCATGATCCCGGATCAGCCCGGCCCGATTGCTCCCCAAGGGAAGGTCCTGGGGACACCAGCCCAGCTAGTTGCTGGACGAGTTTCGACCCCGCCACCGCTAGCTCGGATCCACCCTGCGGCTTCTATGACATCTCTCCGCAGCTTTCGAAGCGGTTTCAGAACCGTATTTCGGGTGCCACTGGCAACTTGTCCACCAGTGTTTTCCCTCGGGAAGCCTGCACTGGCAGCAGACTGCCAGCGACACACCTCTGAAGCAAGTTCCCGGCTCTGAAGCCGCTTCTTAGTGACGTTTTCGCACCATTTGCCCCGCCAATTCGTTTCCCCTCCGATCAACAAAACACCCGGCGGTGATTGTCACCGCCGGGGTCTCTGGGATCATCCTCCGCCCGGGCTGGGGCAGAGGAACGGGAACAGGCAAGTTCACATCCAAAGCGATTCACGTCCTCATCAAATGCCCAAGAAGTCGTCGCAGCCTCGCTCTCGCTTCTTCCAGCCGGCGTCGCATGGCCTTGCAGGAGCAGCCCACCATGGCCGCCGCCTGCGCAGGCTTGATCCCCAGGTAGTACACAAGCTCAATGGCCTGCGATTGGTTGGCCGGCAACGAGGCCTTCGCCTGGTCCAGCGTCACGATCACGCCCGCATCCACCCACGTCTCCTCCACCCCTGGCGCCGCCACTTCATCGATATCGGCACTCGGATGCCTTGCGCGATTCCGGTCCGCTCGGTTTTGCTCGCGCAGAACATTCCTCGCGATTCCAATCAGATACGTCTTGGCCGACGAATCCCCGCGAAAGCGATGCCGATGTCGCCACACACGCAAGAAAACCTCCTGAGTCAGATCATCCGTGCTCGCGTTCTCATGGCGGAACACGAAAGCTCGCACTTGCGCAGAATACGCCGAATACAGGCGTTCGAACGCCTGCATGTCCCCCTGAGCCATCCTCAGCATGAGCTGACGATCCTCTTCAGGAGTGAGCCCCCCAATGGCCATGAGTCCCCCACTTTCCAGCGGCATTGGCACGATCAAACAGCGATGTCCCCTGCATCGGCGCTTCGGGTGGAATGCCAAACACGTCCAGTATCGTCGGCGCGATATCAACGATTCGCGCCCCCGGCCTGCCGAATCGCACGTTGCTCAACAGAACCCCAGGGACCCACTCTGGATCGACACAATGATCGCCGCTCCACGGGCGCTGGTTGTCGGCAAACACGGCGTCTGCCACTTGCCCTCGCGCGCATTCCCACGAACAGCGGTATCCCGCTTCATACCCGATAATCAGATCCGGCCCCTCCCCCCGATAGGGTCCCGCGTAATGTTGCCTGGCCACAAGCACGCGACGGATCGCCCGCGGATCGGTTGCATTCTCCGATTCGCCTGCGGCGTCCCGCAGTCCCTCCAACGCTCCCTTGAGTTCCGCAACCAGGGCATCGTACTCCGAACCCGGCATCACGATCCCCCCGGACTCTCTCCCCTTGAGATTGATGTACATCCCGCTTAGCCCCAGTGCATACGCCCGTGTGCGTGACCAATCCACCCCTTGTAGCCAATCTCTACCCATCCGATCGCCCGGTAGTAGATGCAGATAGCCATGCTGATACAACCAGGCATTCAGATTGACCGATCGATCGAAATGGGTAAACCCATGATCGGACATCACCAACAGCAGCGTCCCCGGCGGCATTCGTGCCACCGTCTGCCCCAACAGCCCGTCCATCTCGATCATCATCCGTTCAATGACATCAGTCGGATTCTGCTCACGCTGCTGCCGCCAGAACATGTGCTGGATACGATCCGGCGTGTCAAACACGCAAATCAGCAAATCATCAGCCCCGCTCTCCAGTGCCCGCAAAAACATCTCCTTTCGCTCGGCATACGTCCGCCACGCCTGTTGAAGAAACCCCGCTTCATCCAACACGCCATCGTTCAATGCCGAGGTGTCTTCAATGAGGCCAAGAGTGCCAAATGGCCCACCACACTTGGCCAGGTAGCTTGAGAACAGCCGCGGGTAACTGATCGCCATGGCAGGATGATCCGGATCCAGATGCAGCGGAGTCATGTAGATCCGACCATCGATCCTCGCATAGAACTGCACCATGCCGCGAATTCCGATCGGCCCAGCACGGAACTTCAGCGGAACCCAGGGGCTATACCCCTCAGCTTGCAAGTCCACGCGTTGCCCCCCCACTTCCAGAATCCACCGGCCCGCATCTGCCCTCCGTCGGACCACCAGGGAAACGCTCAATCGCCTGCCAGGGATAAACGGATGCGCCGGCCCCGGGATTCGGCTTTGCGCCACCCCGCCTTTAAACTCCAGTCGGACGTATTGCCCTCCTACCGGGCAACCTGGCATCTCCTGCGTGCCGAAGCACGTGTAGGTCCCTTGCGTCCCCAGCAGATCCGGAACACACATGCCCGACAGGAGCCTCCCGGGAAATGGTTCCGGCGGAAACGTGATCGGAACGCGAAGAACGGTCACTTCCAGTCCCTGGCGTGCCAGTGTCCGCCAGAACGGCACCCCTTGTCGCAGCATCCGAACCCGTGGCCCGGACAACGGTATTCGTAGCGACCCCACCCGCAGCATTCGCCGCGGCTCATCCACCTCGCACGAACTCAGCTTCGGCAGATACGTGTGCGGATCGCGCGTAATGAAATCATAGATGCCATGATACGACGGATCGTTGCCGGTCATGAATGACGACCAGGCCGCCGGCGTCAGTGGGGGCGCTACCGTCTCCAACTCGCTGAACTGCCCCTGCTTAGCCAGCGCCGAAAAATGGGGCAGCTTCCCCTGGTCCATCAGATGGCGCACCACCTTAGGATCCAACCCATCCAGCCCCAGCACAACAACTTTCCGTACCCCATGCCGATATCGCACTCGCCTCCGTCGCAGCACATGCCACAGCATCGCCGCCGGAAACACGATCGGCCCAAGAACCACGCTAAGCACGACCACAACGATCGTCGCGAGCGACACCGAGATCGCCAGGCCGCTGCCCGGTCCGATATACGCCACCCACACCCCAATTGCCGCGTTCGCAACCACCACAGCCACCCCCGATTCCATGATGGGACCATCCCACCTTGCCCCATCACACTTCCGGCACCTTTCCCTCAACAAACGGCACTTCAAATACCTTCTTGTGCATGATCGGCCCATGCCCGAAGAAGTTACCCTCGCCAAACAACTCTCCATGGTCCGCCGTCAGGATGATGTGCGTTCCCCGCGGGCATTTGGCAAACAACTCCGCCAGCAGTCCATCAATGTACTCCACACATTGGATCTGCTGCTGTCGCAGTCGATCCAGCATCGACTGGTCGAAGAACTCCGCCCGCTGCGGATCATCACTCTCCCGCTCCAGCCATCGGACCGCCCCATGAACCCCGGAAATCCGCGGCAGGCTCGGATCCTTGAGCATGTACGGATAGTGCGTCTCGCCCAGGTTCAAAAAGTAGAAGCGAGGCCGATCGCCGGGAAACCGCATCTCCCCGATCATCCCGGCAAAGTCGTTGTGATCCGCCATCATTCGATAATCATCAAAATGCCCCGACAGCAGCGTCGTCTCATTCAGAACCGGAAGTGATACCCGCCCGATCGTGCAATACCCCATCTCCTTCAACACCCTCGGCAACGACAAATGCGGAATAAACCGCGAAAAGTCCAACCCCTCAATCCCGAGCCGGCCCTCCCATTGCCTCAGATCCCGCTTGTAAACCTCCGAGGCAAAAACGCCCGGCGGGCTATGATGCGGCACCAGCCCCATGAGAAACGCGTAATGGGCCGGCGCTGTCCACGATGCATAGCTGTAGCGCCGCTCCACCTTCGCGGCATTGAACGACGCCATTCGGTCCGCATTCGGCGTCTTCGCCCTCACAAAGCTGTCATACCGACAGCTATCCATGATGATCCATACCAGTGAATTCACGCCGACCACCCCCTTTTTGGCGTATCAGCAGACAATGCCGCGGCACACGACACCCAATCCGCAGCCCTAAATAAGTCCTCCGAATACCGAAAATGCTCGACTCCATACAAGCCCAGGGATTTATCCCTGGGTCCGCACGCACTCACTTTCCCTATTGGTTGGACTTATCTAGCTCATCATGGCTTACCCCCGTTTGACAAGCACCCCACCTATCGGGATACGCTCGATCAACTTCGCACAAATCCTATCTCGCAAGCATGAGTCCGTCAAGACCCGACAATCACGAATCCTCTTGCCCTTCCTCACACACATCAAGCCTTGGCAAGTATGACCATCCACCCACAACGGCCGCCCCTCAACTCTTCCCCTCCCTTGCGCCCCCACCTACAATCAGGCTATTAATGGCTGATCCCATGTCCACCAAACCCTCAAGCCCGATTCACTCCGCCGGTCCGCGATCCGGCAACAAGCCGCGTATCTACAACCGCCCCTGGCATTTCGACGCCGATGATCGCCGCCACCATGGCCGGCGAACCTGGGATCCCAACGCCATCGATGCTTTCCTGAATCTGGCCTCCCAAATCGATCAACTCTACCCGCCCGATTTCTCCGCTCGCAATGCGATCCGCCTTCGTGCATCGAACCACACCAGGCCCATCGCCGAGCTGCGCACCAGCAACCCCACCCGCCTCGTTCTGGTGCTTCAGCCCTGCAAAGCCTTCACCCTCCCGGCTCTGCGAAAGTCACTGCAACTGCCCGTCAAGCTCACACCCACGCGCAGGCAAATCCACCTCGAGATCACCTCTCCAGCCCAAGTCGCTTCCCGTTCCTTCGCCAGATTCTTCACCAAGTACACGGCCAATCTCTAAATAAACCCTCCGAAGACCGAAAGTGCTCGACTGCATACAAGCCCAGGGATTTATCCCTGGGAGCCCTCCGCCTTACCCCTTTCGCTTTGGGTTGGACTCATTTAGTCCATGTAACGCGGTGCCAACCCTGCTCCCCCGCGGCAAACTGGCACCCGTCCCCCTCTGTCCCCGCTTAAGCTCAAACGTTATCGCACCATTCCGACCGCCCAACCCCATGCAATGGCGCAACGATTGCTATCCAACACCCCAGCTTGTCCACAGAAACCGCAACTTGGCAAAGTGGGGAACCCATGTCCATCGATTCGACACACCCTTCCACCGCTTCGTACCTCACACGCGATGTCCCCCCCGGCTGGACATATGTGCCCTGTCCTCTCTGCGGCTCGCGCCAGCACACGCCCTACCTCGAAGCAGGTAGCCACTATTTTGGATCCTCGGGCTCCGTCACGCTCATGCGGTGTTCCTGTGGCCTGATTCTGACCAACCCCCAGCCCCAAGGCGACACCTTGGCTGCGTTTTATGCAACCCCCGAGTACTACACCCATGCCAAGCCCTCGGGGCTACGCCCGTATCTGCAACAAATCTGGCAACGCCTGCAGATGCGAGGCTCCTTGATGCATCTACGCCTTGGCATGGAAAGCTTCTCGAACATCTCCCGCTTTGCCAAGCGGAATGCCCCCCGATATTTCCCCCTGCGCCGACGCCAGCGTCTGCTTGATTTCGGCAGCGGCGACGGCCAATGGACTCGCCTCGCCACCGCCCTCGGCCTCGATGCCATCGGCGTCGAGCCTGATGACGCCGCCAGGGAAGTTGCTCACCGTAGCGGCGCCCTCGCGTTCAAAACGCTCGAAGAAGCCGATCAAGCCATGCTCGGCGCCCCCTATGACCGCATCCTCCTCCGCCATGTTCTCGAGCATGTCCCCCAGCCACGCGAGCTCCTCGAACAACTGGCCCAGCGACTCGCCCCAACCGGACGCATCCTGATCTCCGTGCCCAACGTCCTCTCCAGACAGGCTCACACCTTCGGCCCCTGGTGGCTCGGCTATGAACTCCCACGCCATCTCTGGCATTTTTCCCTGGTCACCCTCGAGCGATTGGTTAAGCGCGCCGGCCTCCACCCCATCTACATCTCCACCGTCGAACTCCGCAACTACGCTCGCATCTCCGCCGATCGCCTGGCCGCCCAAACCGGTCAATCCTGCAACTACGCCCCCCGCGCCATCAATCGCCTCGAAGCCGAGGGCTTCGGCACCGAAGTCGTCCTGGTCGCCGAGCATCATGCTTAGAGCGGCAACCGAGTCAGCATGGCGAGCAGCCAATGGTGGGGCAGACATTCTTGTCCGCTCGTACGCTACACCGAGTCCGCCGCTCTAGGCCGATGTCTTGTGTCCCTTGCTCGAATCCAGCACCGCAATCAGCGTCGCCACCAGGATCACCGCACCTCCAGCCGATGTCACCGACGTAAGCTTCTCTGTGCGAAATCCGCATGACCACAGCGTCGCAAAGACCGGCTCCAGGCAATAGATGACGCTGGCCGTCGCTGCCGACACCAATGGCTGATAACGATTCATCAGGGACATCGCCACCACCGAGCTCAGGATCGCCAGGCTCAGGATCGCCCCGACAAACACCGGATCGCGCACGAGGGTGTTCAGAACCGTACTGGCATAGGCCACCCAGCCTCCCAGTAGAAACCCGCCAATCGCGTTCACAATCGAAACTGTCGCAAGCATCACCGCCGTCATCCGCACCGGATCCATTCGTGGCCCAAAATGCGCAACCGCTAGGATATGCCCCGTAAACAGCACCGATGACACAATCGTCAGCACCTCCCCAAGATGTGGCACCGGCGGAACCAGCGTCCGCGTGCTTTCCGCCGCGGCGCCCGGATTGTCCTGTGATAACACGAACATCCCCGCCACCGCGATCATCACCGCCAGCCACGTCCACCTCCCCACCCCCTTGCGAAACAGCAGCGACTGCGCCAACGGCGCAAAGACCACCGCCAACGCCGTCAAAAACGCCGACACCGACGGCAACGTATAGCGCAACCCGGTAAGCTGCAGAAACATCCCCCCGCCGCAAAACAGGCCCACCGTGATCCCCGCCCTCCAGTCGGTCACCGTGTACCCCCGCTGTCTCCGCCACGTCAGCACCCAGTACACCACCGCCGCCAGCGCAAATCGCCAACTGTTGAACATCCCCTGAACCGCAAACTCCACCCCCGTCGGCAAGGGCGCATCCGACACCGTCCGCATCGCCCTCGCCAGCGACGCCGACGCAAACTGCATTGCCGGAAACGAGAATCCCCAGCACACGCAGCAAAACGCCAGAACCAGCGCCGCCATGCGCGCTGCCCTGGCGGACCTTCTCGCGTCAACAGCCGGCGTAAGCGAGCTTACCTTCACTTGTACATCCATATCACCCGAACGACTCATACCCTCATCGTCGCTCGATTGATCCCCCAACACCAGCCCCGTGCATCCAAAACATCCTGATTGAGAGTCAGATAAATGCTGTCGCTGAAATCACAGCTCGCAAAGCCGCAAAGCCGCGAAGCGGACACGAAGGAAGTCTTCTTTCCTCCTGACCCCTGCGCCTCTTTCCCCCTCGCCCGGTACTCCGGGCGAGGGTCGGGGTGAGGGTTCAGAGCCAGGGGTACACTCCAACGGAAACTGCTCTAGGTTGTCTTCTTCGCGTGTCCTTCGCGCCTTCGCGAGCTCTGCGGCCAAGGACCGATCCTTTGCAGTAGGACACTCATTTCCTGACTCTCTATAGCCAATTCCCACAACCGCCCTTGTCACTGCAGGTCGCCACCATCACCGCCAACTCGACTTGCCCAACTTCCCATGCAGGCGAAATCCTTGGAATCCGCTTGCCCGGCCTATCTGCTGAGCTATATTCTCCTGGGCCCTCTTACTGCTTCACTGGAATACATAACGAACCGAACCCCGCGGCTCATTCTACGCCCCGCCGGTGCCTTGTCCCCCCCTTCCAACCGGCGGGGCCTTTTGTTCTCTCATTCACTTTCCGAGCCCATCCTGATCTGTCCTATAACAACCCAAGCCTGATCCACCGTGCGTGAGCTCACAGTCCGCATTTCCCGCAACCGCCGCCAACCCAAGGTCCGGCAACATCGTCTCGATACACCCTCCGTGATCGCGACAACAAACGCGCCAGCATCAGTTAGGTCTCTTACTCCGCCCGATTCACGAGAAATCCTCGTCTGCTCATCGAGCCAAGTCGTCCCCGGGCCCGTTCTGTCCTGCCAATCCAACGGGCACACTCCACCAGTGGCACATCACCCTCCCTTTGCCAACCCACCTCTCCGCGACCGCTTAACGCCCCCTCGCAGGGGCGGGTGTTCTGCGCCAAGCCCTCTCCTTCACAACCGCTCCACCCAGCTCACCCAAATCGCTTCCCGCCCAGATATCGCTTCCCAGGCACTCGCATTGCAGCCTTACTTCACCTTTCTTCGAGACAGGACCCATCATGACCACAAAACTGAATGGCAAAAAGGCGGCAATTCTAGTAACCGACGGCTTCGAACAAGTGGAGATGACCGAGCCTCGCAAAGCCCTGGAAGAGGCCGGTGCCGGAACCGATCTGATCACCCCTCATCCGGGCAAGGTCAAGGGTTGGAATTTCCATCAATGGGGTGACGAATTCGCCGTCGATGTCCCACTCGATCAAGCCAATCCCGACGACTACGATGCCTTGGTCCTCCCCGGCGGCGTGATGAACCCCGACAAGCTCCGCGTCGACGAACGCGCCTTGCGATTCGTCCGCGCGTTCTTCGAAGCGGGCAAGCCCGTCGCAGTCATTTGCCATGGCCCATGGACCCTCATCGACGCCGGCGTCGTCTCCGGCCGCCGCATAACCAGTTGGCCATCCCTTCAAACCGACCTGAAGAACGCCGGCGCCACCTGGATCAACCAGGAAGTAGTCGAAGACAACGGCCTGATCAGCAGTCGCAAGCCCGACGACCTGCCCGCATTCAATCGCGTCATGATCGACAAATTCGCCGAAGGCCGCGCCCAACAACTCGAGCACGCTCCCATCATGGCCCACGCTTGACGAAAACCACAATCGCCCGAACGCCCCTTACCGAAAATACCCCCGCTCGCGCCAATAGCTCCGCCGCCGCCACGAAAGCCGCGGCCACGGGATCCTCAACCGGTCCAACACCCGGGGGTTCTCAATCAACAGGTATCCCACCGCCGCCCCGCCCAGATGTGCAGCCTGCCCGCCTGCGTTGTTCCCTCCAGCCACCACGGTAAACGCCG